>JAOAPL010000039.1 GCA_025462925.1 Acidobacteriaceae bacterium | reverse complement strand
AGTTGTCCAAGCACGCGCACGCGCTTGGCACCATCGAGATGGAATCTCTGCCTAGCGCGGTGGCACAACGTGAGCGCTCGCCATTTTCTGCGCAGCTCGATCGCAGCGACACGCTTCAGATCATCTTCACCTCCGGCACCACGGCGGAACCGCGCGGCGTGGTCATCTCCCACGGCAACGTCCTCGCCAACCTCGAGCCTTTTGAGACCGAGATCAAAAAATATTTAAAGTCCGAGCGGATCTTCCGACTCTTAAATCGCGGACGCGGAATCGCGTTCTTGAACCTTCTCCCGCTTAGCCATGTCTTTGGCGAGTTCCTCGGCATCTTCATCCCGCCGCTGATTGGCGGGACAGTTGTATTTCAGGAGGCGCTGAATCCGGCGGAGGTCATCGCCACCATCCGCCGCGAGCGCGTCTCCGTGCTGGTGGCAGTGCCGCGCTTGCTCGAATCGCTGAAGAACAAGACCGAGTGTGACTTCGAATCGGCAGGGAAGAGCGAGTGGTTTCACGAGCAGCTGCGCTTGGCCGCGCGAGAAAACTTCGTCAAGCGCTGGTGGCGCTTCCGCAAGATTCACAAACAGTTTGGATGGAAATTCTGGGCCTTCGTCTCCGGAGGCGCAACGCTCGACGCGGCTACCGAAGAATTCTGGCGTCTCCTCGGCCTCGTCGTCATCCAGGGCTACGGGCTCACCGAAACCACGTCGCTGATCAGCGTGAATCATCCCTTTCATCGCGGGCGCGGCTCCATCGGCAAGGTCCTACCCGGGCGCGAGATGAAATTAGGCGAGGGTGGAGAGATCCTGATCCGCGGCGGCAACGTCGCCACCGGATATTGGCAAGCAGGCGCGCTAACTCCTGTCGCGGGCAACGGCAATGAGTGGTTCCACACCGGCGATCTGGGCGAGATGGACGCCGAAGGCTTTTTGCATTTCAAGGGACGCAAAAAAGATGTCATCGTCACCGCCGAGGGAATGAACGTCTATCCCGAAGATTTAGAGTCGGCGCTAAAGCAACAGGTCGGAGTGCGCGATGCGGTCGTCTTCGGGCTCTCGCGGAATGGAAATGCTGAGCCGTGCGCAGTGCTGATCGCCGCTGGCAATGCGGAAGATGCCGTGCGTCGCGCGAATGAAGGCCTCGCACCCTATCAACAGATTCGACACTGGTACCAATGGCCGGAAAACGATTTTCCGCGCACGGCGACACAAAAGCCGCGGACCGCCGTGATCGCGCAGACGGTGAAAGAGCAGTTGCGAGGCACAAACATCTCTACTGCCGGAAGCGGATCGCTGGCGGAATTGGTAGAGCGAGTAAGCGGCCGCCTGCAAGGAGAAAACCTCGACCTGAGTTCCATAGAGCGAGTTGATCTTTTATGCGCGTTGGAAGAACGCTATCAGGTGGATCTCGATGAAAGTGAACTCGCGGAAGCCAAGACGCTCGCGGATTTGCAGCGCGCGATCTCGCAACCCGGACGCTCCGCCGCACCGAACGGCACACCTGCTACGACGACCGCGATCTCCGCCACAGAGGAAAAAGTTGATCCCGCAGCGTTGGCTTCGGCAAGTCAACGGACGAGGGCTAATCAATACCAGTATCCGCAATGGGCGCAGCGCTGCCCGGTCACATGGATTCGCAACATCGTCTATTACCTGCTGACATTGCCCGCAACACATCTGCTGGCAAGCCCGCGCGTGATCGGTCGCAATAGGTTGCGAGACGTGCGCGGGCCGGTGTTGGTGATTTCCAATCACGTGACTTATGTGGATGTGGGATTCGTACTGGCTGCGCTACCACCACATTTGCGAAGTAAATTGGCCGTAGCCATGGAAGGCGA
This sequence comes from Acidobacteriaceae bacterium, assembly GCA_025462925.1. Taxonomy (GTDB): domain Bacteria; phylum Acidobacteriota; class Terriglobia; order Terriglobales; family Acidobacteriaceae; genus JAICLA01. The sequence continues at coordinate 2,637 of JAOAPL010000039.1, read as the reverse complement.
GCGCTTATGGGCCATGCGCTATGACGGGTTCTTCGATCGGTTGTCGTATTTCCTGGCCGTCGCCCTGTTCAACGTCTTCCCGCTGCCCAAACTAAGCGGATTCCGCGAGAGCTTTGCATATGCCGGAGAATCCGTGGGACGCGGATACAGTGTGCTGGTCTTTCCCGAAGGACTCCGCACGCGCACCGGCGAGATGTCGCGCTTTCAAAGCGGGATTGGCATGCTTACCGCCGGCCTCAACGTTCCGGTTGTCCCCATGCGCATCGACGGCCTCTTCGAACTGAAGCAAAAAGGGAAACGCTTCGCACCACCCGGAACAGTGACCGTGAATATCGGCGAGGCCATCCGCATCGACCCCAACAAACCCGCAGAACAGATCGCCGCCGAGTTGGAACAATGCGTCCGCCAATTGTGATCAGATGAAAACTGCACTCGCGCAACCAAGGTGGCAGCGGCTCGGCCTCAGCGCCATCGGCGCGAAATGTTTATAGCCAAGATGAGCCAACATCAGAGCCCCAGCGGGGCGAAATATCTATTCAGTTGTCTGTAATCTGCAGGAATTCAAAGATCGATTTCGAATTGTCATCCTGAGCGCCTTTTTTCTGGCGCGTAAGGACCTTGCGCTTAGCACCCTGCAATGCGCTTGCATCGACCACTACTAACTCCCAGCCGTCGTGCCCTTTGTAAAACCTTTGTGCCCTTTGTGTTTTCAGGTTTGAGGCTCGCGTTCAATCCATCCACGCATTGAGCCCCTTAGGGGCGTCCAGCAACCCTACTTCCCGTACTCGTTCTTGTAAACCACGCCACCCTTCATCACGAATTTCACGTGCTCCAACGTGGTCACATCCTGCGTGGGATCGCCATCCACCGCGATGATGTCCGCCCACTTGCCCGCCTCGATGCTGCCTACTTTATTTGACCATCCCAGCAGATCGGCGGCATTGACCGTGGCGGTCTGCAGCGCTTGCGTGGGCGTCAATCCCATCTTCACGTATTTCGCAAACTGCCGCGCATTGAGTCCGTGCGGATAAACCGCTGCATCTGTGCCGAACGCGATCTTCACGCCAGAGACCATCGCATGCGCCATATTCTTCTCCGACACCGCAGCCACATCGATCATCTTCTGCTTATAGATTGCAGGGAAACCGATCTTGTCCATGTTCTCCAACAGCCAATCGTTCAGGTAAATAGTGGGCACCATGTAGGTGCCGTTCTTCTTCAGCGTGGCAATGCCCGCATCATCTATATAGGACCCGTGCTCGATCGAATCCACGCCTGCCTCTGATGCCCAGATGATTCCTTGTAACCCGTGCGCATGTGCAGCGACTTTTCGCCCCAGCCGGTGCGCATCGGCAACAATCGCCTTCATCTCTTCCAGGCTGTACTGCGAAGCCTGCGGATCGTCGCCCTTCGAAAGCACGCCGCCGGTCGCGCAGATCTTGATCACATCGGCGCCGTACTTGATGTTCTCCCGCACCTTCGCTTGTACCGCAGCGATGCCATCTGCAACGCCTTCTGCCTTGTAGTGGTACTCGTAAGGCAAGAGGTTGCTGTCACAATGTCCGCCGGTGATCCCTAGTGGAGGCCCGCTGGCGAGAATACGCGGACCCGGCAAAGCGCCGGAATTGATCGTGTCACGCAGCGCCACTTCCGTAAAACCACCGGCGCCGAGATTGCGAATAGTGGTGAAGCCGGCTTCAATGGTCGTCTTCGCATTCACCGCGCCGTTCAATGCCTCTTGCGGCACGGAAAGAGCGAGTTCTTCGTATCCAAAGTGATAGGGATCACCAGTAATGTGCGTGTGCACATCGATCAGCCCGGGCAGCACATTGGGCAACTCGATCACTTTCGCTCCCGCAGGCGCAGCGCCGCCGACAGAAACGATCTTGTCGCCTTCGATCACGATGTATTGATTCGTAAGGACGCGCCCCGCTTTAGCGTCAAAAAGTTTTGCCGCATGAATGACCGTGCGCGGCTTCGCCGCAGTAGTCTGAGCGAAGCTAGAGACGGCGAGTAGAAGTGTGGTGAAGAAAAGTTTTTTCATGGCGGGGGGAATTATACAGAGTGGGCGAGCATCATTGCCTTGCTTATGTGGCACAGCCGCCCTCGGCTGTGGTCTTTTGTCTCGCGCCAGCGGCGCGAAATGTTTATAGCTACGTTGCCAAAAAACGGGCAGCCCCGCAGGGACAAATGAAAGTAGCCCGGCACGTCGGTGCCCGGGTGTGTCATTTACCAACTCAGAGTCCCGGAGGGACAACTGAACAATTAGCCTGCCCTATCTTCCCGCATCCAGATGATCAAAATTCATCATCGCGTTGAACATCAGCGGGAAGCTACCCATAGTCTCGTCGCGCCACATCGGATTTATCGCGAATAACACGATGTGGCCTTTGCCCATCGACACGTCCACGACTGCGGGTTTCTCTGCAACCTCACCTGCGCTGACGATCAACCCCGAGAGCAGCAGATCTTTTTCCGGAGCGAACCGCAGGATCACTCGCGGATATTTCTCCTTTGCCGGAAGCGCAAACTTTGCCACCTCCTGCAAATCTTCCTGCACGTAAAATTCCTGCTCCGCCGGCGTGCGCTTCACCGGCTTTTCCGGTTCCATATATTGCCGTCCCTGGATCACGTCGG
>JAOAPL010000010.1 GCA_025462925.1 Acidobacteriaceae bacterium | reverse complement strand
ATGCTGCCTAGATGCCTTGGCCTCATTCCACCGTCACCGACTTCGCCAGATTCCTCGGCTGGTCAACATCGCATCCGCGACGCACAGCGATGTGATACGCCAACAACTGTAACGGCACCACTTCGAGAATCGGCGACAGCAACTCCGGCGCGGCCGGAACGTAAAGAACGTGCTGTGCGAAGTTCTTGATCTCCGTATCGCCCTCCGTCGCCACAGCGATTACAATCCCAGAACGCGCGCTCACCTCTTGCACGTTTGACATCGTCTTTTCATATCGCAAGACCGACTCCTTGTCGTTTTCGTCGCGGGTGGCGACGACGACAACCGGCAGATTCTCGTCGATCAGCGCATTGGGGCCGTGCTTCATCTCGCCGGCAGGATAGCCTTCCGCGTGGATGTAAGAAATTTCCTTCAGCTTCAGTGCGCCCTCGAGCGCGATTGGATAATGAATGCCGCGACCAAGGAACAGGAAATCCTGGACTTTCGAATATTGCTTGGCCAGTTCTTCACATTCGTCGTCGTTTGAAAGCAATGCCTCGAGCTTTCCCGGTATCAGCGTGAGTTCTGTGATGAGTTTCTTTGCCTGCTCCGGAGTCAACGTCCCCCGAACTTGTCCCAGGTAAAGCGCAAAGAGAAATGCGGCAGTGAGCTGCGCGGTGAACGCCTTGGTAGAGGCCACGCCGATCTCCGGCCCGGCGTGAGTGTAAACCGTGCCCATCGCTTCGCGCGCAATCATCGACCCCACCACATTGCAGATCGCCAGCGTCTTCGAGCCTTTTGCTTTGGCCTCGCGCTGCGCGGCGATGGTATCCGCGGTCTCGCCGGATTGCGTGATCAACAGCGTGATGTCGTCGGGGCTGATGATGGGATCGCGGTAACGCCACTCGCTCGCGTAATCCACTTCCACCGGCAATCGCGCCAGCCGTTCGATCATGAATTTTGCAGCGAGCCCCGCGTGCCAACTGGTGCCGCATGCGGCGATATTGATCTTGCGCGCCTTGCGGAACTCGTCCTCAGTGATCTGCATCTCGTCGAGGAAGACCTTGCCGGAATCGAGCGACACCCGCCCCAGAGTGGTGTCCCGCACTGATCGCGGCTGCTCGAAAATTTCCTTGAGCATGAAGTGCTTGAAGCCGCCCTTCTCTGCCATGATCGGGTCCCAGGTAATGTGCTGGATCTTGCGCTCGATGGGGTTGCCGTCAAAATCAGTGAGCTGCACGCCGGACTTCGTGATGATGGCCATGTCGCCGTCGGCTAAAAAGAAAATGTCGCGCGTGTGGTGAAGGATGGCGGGCACGTCGGAGGCGATGAAGTACTCATCTTTGCCCATGCCGACAACCGCCGGAGGGCCATTGCGCGCGGCGACAATTTTGTCCGGATCATCCGTCGAGATCACGCCCAGTGCGAATACTCCGGTAAGCATTTTCACCGTCTTGCGCACAGCGTCTTCGAGCGAAACGCGCTTGCCGTTTCCGGCAGCCGCCTCGGCCATATGTTTTTCTACCAAGTGGGCAATGACCTCGGTGTCAGTCTCAGTGGAAAACTTGTGGCCTTCTTCGATCAGTTTTTTCTTCAGCTGAACGTAATTTTCAACGATGCCGTTATGCACCACCACGATCTTTCCCGTGCAATCGCGGTGCGGGTGCGCATTCTCTTCGGTCGGACGCCCATGCGTTGCCCACCGCGTGTGGCCTATACCGTACGTACCGGCAATCGGCTTCAGCCGAATGGCTTCTTCAAGGTTGCGCAGCTTACCTTCGGCGCGGCGGATCTGGAATCCGTCTCCATTGCCCGCGACGGCGATTCCCGCGGAATCGTATCCGCGATATTCCAGTCGCCTGAGCCCTTCAATGATGACGGGGACAACTTCTTTTTTTCCGACGTATCCTACGATTCCACACATATCCGCTCCCCTGTCGTCCTGAACCTCTAGTCCTTTAAAGCGTATGAGAACTCTTCGATCACCGGGTTCGTCAGCACCTCGCGCGCAATGCGTTCCACCTCTTTGTTAGCCGCCGCCTTGTCCAGCGCCGAATCCAGGGTTATCTCAAAGTACTTTCCCTGGCGGATGTCCGCCACGCCCTGGTAGCCCATTTTTTTCAGGGCGCTGTGAATGGTCTTGCCCTGCGGGTCCAGGACGGTTCGATTCAGTGACACATATACATGAGCTTTCATGGTTTCGGAAAATTATATCGCGAGGCCATAGGAAGAGCTGTTCTGTTAATCTTTGCACAAGTATGTCAACCGCCCAAACCACCACTACCAGCGATCAAATCGGGCTGCTGCGCAAGGAAATGGGGCTGATGGATGTTGTGCTCTTCACCATCGCCGCCGTCCTTGGGCCCCGATGGATCGCCCGCGCCGCCCACGCCGGACAATCATCTATCACGCTCTGGATCTTCGCTGCCATCTTCTTTTTTCTTCCCATGTCACTGATCGTGGCCGAATTGTCCACCCGGTTTCCGCGCGAGGGCGGCCTTTATGCGTGGACTAAAGAAGCTTTCGGCGACTTCCACGGCTTCGTTGCCGGATGGTGCTACTGGGTTTATACCATTCTCTATTTTCCCGGTCTGCTCATGGCCAGCATGGCGATGTCGGTCTACATCGGCGGCCCGAAGTACGCCGCTCTCGCCGACAACAAGAATTACCTGATCCCCGCATCACTTGCATTGCTGCTAATCGCCGCAGGATTGAACCTCGTTGGACTGAACATCGGAAAATGGCTGCAGAACGCGGGCGGCGTGAGCACCTATGTTCCGCTGGTGATGATCGTCGGACTTGGCCTGGTAGTTTGGATGAAGCAAGGCTCTGTCACGACTTTTAGTCTGCATGAGATGATTCCCAGCTTCTCCCTCGACACGCTCAATTTCTGGTCTAGCATCGCTTTTGCTTTCACGGGAATGGAATTAGTAGCGATGATGAGCGAAGAAGTCCGTGATCCGCAGAAGACCTTCCCGCGATCCATCTACATCTCCGGAACGATGATCGTGGCCATCTACATTCTGGGAACGATCGCCGTACTGGCCATGGTCCCAGCCGATGCGGTTAACACCCAGAATGGCGTCTTTCAGGCGATCGGCGTCGGATCGAACGTCATCGGGATCGCATGGTTTGGCGTGCTCGCGGCTCTCTTGGTCACGGTTGGAAACGCCGGCGGAGTGGGCGCGACAGTCGCTGGTGTCGCACGCGTTCCCTTCGTAGCAGGAATCGATCGCTATCTGCCGCCGGTCTTTGGCAAGCTTCACCCAAAATGGCGCACGCCTTACGTCGCCATCATCGTGCAAGCGCTGCTTTCAGCGGCGATCTTGCTCATCGCCAACGCAAACGAAAAGATCGCCGGCGCTTACGAGATCCTGATCAATGCCACGCTGATCATTTACTTCATTCCCTTCCTGTATATGTTCGCCGCGGTGATTAAACTGGCCTACACCAAAGATCGCGAACACGACAAAGAAGCGGCGTTGATACCCGGCGGAAAGGTCGGCGTCTGGATCGCAGGAACGCTTGGTTTCGTGGTCACGTTTGTCTCAATCGCCCTGGCGTTTATCCCCAGCAAGGATGTGGTGG
>JAOAPL010000007.1 GCA_025462925.1 Acidobacteriaceae bacterium | reverse complement strand
CCCAAAGCGTCGCCAGCCAATTGATCGTCTTTACGCCCGAGGGAACTGCGATGACCAGCGTCAGCGTGGAGAATGCCATCACGTAGAACGGGTTCATTCCGGCAACGAACATGTGATGTCCCCAGACCATGAAGCCGAGGATGCCAATGGACAACATCGCAAACACCATTGCCCGATAACCGAAGATACGCTTGCGAGAAAAGGTGGAGATCAGATGCGAAGTGACTCCCATCCCGGGAAGGATCGCGATGTAGACCTCCGGGTGTCCGAAGAACCAAAAGAGATGCTGCCATAGCAACGGAGATCCGCCACCGCGCTTCACAGGGACAACAACTCCGTTCAGCATTAATCCCGCGGGCAAGAAGAAGCTTGTTGACCAATGTCGATCAGAGAAGAGCAGCAACGTCGCTGCCAGCAGCACGGAAAATGCCAGCAGTATCAGGATGGACGTGACGAACCAGGACCAGACAGTCAGAGGCATTCTCATCAGCGTCATGCCTTTTGTCCGCAAGCGCAGGGTGGTGGCGATGAAGTTGATGGCGGACATCAGCGAGGCCATGCAGAAGAGTCCGATGCTGATAATCCAGAGATCCATGCCCAGTCCCTGACCCGGCGCCGCAGCCTGAAGCGCGCTGAGCGGCGGATACTGCGTCCAACCGGCCGAGGGGCCGCCTCCAGTCACAAACAATGCGGAGACCATTACTAGGAACGAGAGCACGGTCGTCCACAGTGAGAGCATGTTCAGAAGAGGGAAGGCCATTCGGCGCGAGCCAATCTGTGCCGGTAATAGCAGGTTGCCGAAAGCGCTCAACGGCGCCGTGCTGAGGACGAAGAAGACCATCAGCGTACCGTGCATGGTCATGAATGCGAGATACGTCTCTGGCTTGATTTCACCGAATAGCGGAATCTTCAAAGACGGCCAGACAAGGTGTACACGCATCAACAACGAGAGCACCATTCCGATCAGCACGGCCGCCAGTGAGAGAAAAAAATATTGCAGTCCGATGATCCGGTGATCGATCGAAAAGATCGACCGGCCCGTGAATGACGGGCGCGCACTGGAGAGGCGGTCGGTGCTGTGATTGAGGTGCGACATCTGGTTATCTTGTCTGCTTCAAGAACTCCTGAAAATGTTCCTCATCTAGTACTTTAAGTTTGGCATTCATCTGATAGTGCCCCAAGCCACAAAGCTCGGCACAGACTACGTCGAATTCCCCTGGTCGAGTGGGCGTGAAGTGGATAGTGATGAGGTGTCCGGGAACTGCGTCTTGTTTTACACGTAATGTCGGCACGAAGAAACTGTGGATGACATCCTGCGCTTTTAATGTGAGATCGACATCGCGATCTACGGGGAGAAGCAGGGTAGAGCTGACGATGTCATCTTTAGAATCCGGATCTGTGTGGTCGATCCCCAAAGGATTTCCTTCTGAAGCGTCTTGCAATTCCGGACGGGTGCGCCCGAATTTTCCGTCGGGACCGGGATAACGAAAGTACCAGCGGAATTGCACGGCGTTTACTTCCACCTGAACGGGATTCCGTGCAGCCGATTTTCCTGCGACATCGCCATCTGCCCACAAAGTCGCGCCAATCATATTTGTGCCTAGAAACAAGAGAGCGGCGATGGCCAGCCAAGTTATTTCAGTGCGCGTGGTGGTGTCGGGAGAGGGGCCGGAACCCTGTCTTACGTTGCGCTCACGATACTTCCAAACAAAGAATGCCAAGGCGAGTTGAGTTACAAAAAACACAATGCCAAGCACAATGAGATCTAGCTTGAATTGGTGGTCGATATTCGCACCTTGCGCGGAGGCAAGCAGGGGGAGCCAACTTTGGCCAAAGAAATAGCAACTGGCGAGAGTGAGAAGAGAAAGAACAATCAGCAGCGCCAGAGCCATGGAACTATTTAAACACTGAATCCCCGCGGGAAAACAATTTTCAGGCGCTGCTTAGGATCGCCGGTTTAAATGTTCATCGAGCGACTCACGCACGAGTTGCAGAAAGGCCTCGTGCACCCGCTTGTCGGCCGAAAGTTCGGGATGGAAGGTCGCGGCCATCATCTTGTTCTGTCGCACTAAAACGGGATCATCGCCGTAGGTTGCGAGCACTTGGACATCCTTGCCCAATTTGCTGATTTTTGGCGCGCGTATAAAGACCATCTCGAGTGGTCCGCCCGGGATTGTTGTATCCGCTTCGAAAATATTGCTGTCCAACTGCCGTCCATAAGCGTTTCTACGGACGCAAATGTCCATCACCCCCAGACTCTCCTGTGACGGGTTCTCGACTTCCTTGGCTAGCAGGATGGCGCCTGCGCAGGTCCCGAAGCTTGGCTTCAGGCGAACGAAGTCGCGCAATTTGTCGAGGAAGCCATCGCGCTCGAGGAACTTCAGCATCGTGGATGACTCTCCACCGGGGATGACGATGGCATCCACGCCATCCAATTGCTCAGGCTTTTTTACGAGCACAGTTTTCGCTCCCAACTCTTCCAAGCGGAGCCGGTGGGCATCGTAATCGCCTTGAATCGCCAATACGCCGATGGTCATACCCTCTTCTTAGATTACAGCAGAAGGCTTGTCGATGCGGAGGTGATGAAATGCTGCGGAAATGAAAAGGGCAGGGAAGATTCCCTGCCCGAAATACCAAAATGCGTGTTGTTACCAGCCGCGCTTTTGTAGCATGTCGGCTTCGGCCATTGCAGCTATCGCTAAGCCCTTCATCGCTCCCGTACATTCCGCGCTGGTTTCCAGCAGGACTTTGGGATCGTCAAAGTGAGTGGTGGCGCGAACGATTGCGCGGGCGCGGATCTCTGCTTCTGCCGCCGGCGCGAACGTGGTCGAGTCGCTCATGAAAATGCCGGAGCCGACGAAAACGGCTTCCGCTCCGAGCTGTCTTACTAGCGCCGCGTCTGCCGGGGTTGCAATGCCGCCCGCCGAAAAGTTCGGCACAGGAAGCTTGCCGGACTTGGCGACCATGCGCACCAACTCGTAGGGAGCGCGAAGTTCCTTCGCCTGCGCATAGAGTTCTTCTTCGCCCATAACTGTGAGCTGGCGCATGTCTTTGACGATCTGGCGCATGTGCTTGACTGCATGGACGACGTCGCCGGTTCCGGCTTCGCCCTTGGTGCGGATCATCGCTGCACCTTCGGCGATACGGCGCAGAGCTTCGCCTAAATCGCGGGCGCCGCACACAAAGGGGATTTTAAAAGCGTGCTTGTCGACGTGATGAAGCTCATCCGCCGGCGTGAGCACTTCTGATTCATCGATGTAGTCAACGCCCAGCTCTTGAAGAACTTGCGCCTCGGCGAAATGTCCGATGCGGCATTTTGCCATCACGGGGATGGAAACTGTGTCCATGATCTCGCGGATCTTCTTTGGCGATGCCATGCGGGCGACGCCGCCTTCCGCACGGATCTGCGAGGGAACGCGCTCCAACGCCATGACTGCCACCGC
>JAOAPL010000004.1 GCA_025462925.1 Acidobacteriaceae bacterium | reverse complement strand
CTTGCTGGACATCGGCGCGGTCTGGTGCCATTGGTGCCATGTGATGGACCGCGAGTCGTACGACAGCCCGGAAGTCGCCGCGCTCATAAATGAGAATTTCATCGCGGTCAAAGTCGATCGCGACGAGCGTCCCGATGTAGACAGCCGATATCAAGCCGCGGTGCAAGCCATCAGCGGACAAGGCGGCTGGCCGCTCACCGCATTTCTCACTCCAGATGGCCGCCCATTTTTTGGCGGCACATACTTCCCTCCAGACGACCACTGGGGACGCCCTGGCTTCAAGCGCGTTTTGCAGAGCATCGCCGGAGCTTTCAAGGAAAAGAACGGCGAGGTGATGGAGTCGGCCGAGAGCGTGATGGGCGCAATCGCGCATCAAGAGACATTCGCGGGCCGCTCGGGGTCGATCAATCCGAAGACCATCGACAACATCATGGAGTCGGCGCTGAAGATGTTTGACGCGCAGCATGGCGGCTTCGGCAGCGCTCCCAAGTTTCCGCACTCTGCAGCCATCGACCTTGCCATCGATTATTACGCGCGCACTCGTAGCGAACAACTGCACACCATGATCACGACCACGCTCGAGAAGATGGCCACCGGAGGTGTTTACGATCAGCTCGCCGGCGGCTTCCATCGCTATTCCGTGGACGAGAAGTGGATCGTGCCGCATTTCGAAAAGATGTCGTACGACAATTCCGAACTGCTGAAGAACTACGTTCATGCATTTCAGGCGACGGGAGATCCGCTGTTTTCTGCGATTGCGCTGGACATCATCCGCTGGGTGGACGAGTGGCTGAGCGACCGCGAGCATGGCGGATTCTATGGGTCGCAGGATGCCGATTACTCGATGGATGATGACGGTGACTACTTCACGTGGACACTCGAGGAGGCGCGAGCAGTGCTGTCGCCCGAGGAGTTGGAGGTCACGGCGGAGTACTACGACATCGGGGCTATCGGCGAGATGCACCATAATCCGCAGAAGAACGTTTTGTATGTCGCCAAAGGAATGGACGAGATTGCGACGAAGGTGGGCAAAAGTGAAGACGCCGTATTCGCGCTGCTCGCTTCGGCGCGGAGGAAGATGTACGCCGCGAGATTGCAGCGTCCGACACCTTATATCGACAAAACGGTTTACGTGAATTGGAATGCGCTGCTCATCTCAGCGTATCTGGATGCGGCACGGGTCTTACATGATGGCGAGGCCCGCCGGTTCGCGCTGAAGTCGCTGGACCGGATCCTTGCCGAGGCATGGCACGGCGCGACAGCACGGCTGAGCCACGTAATCGCTTACTCTGATCCAAAGGCCGCGAGACGCTCTGTTGCCGGAATGCTGGATGACTATGTATTCGCGGCAATCGCATGTATGGACGCGTACGAATCCACGTCAGACCTCACGTATTTCAACTTCGCCCGTGCGATCACTGACGCGATGATCACGCGATTTTTCGACAACACCAGTGGTGGATTTTTCGATATGGACACCAGCGCTGATCCAACTGGATTGCTGGGTGCGCTGACTGCGCGTCGTAAGCCGTTGCAGGATTCGCCGACACCCGCGGGAAACTCTGCCGCGATCATTGCGCTAATGCGAGTGTACGGATACACGCAAGATGCAGGCTACAAAGACAAAGCCGAGGACACACTGGAAGCATTTGCAGGGGTGGTGGACCACTTCGGCGTATTTGCCGCAACATTCGGAATCGGCTTGCGACTGTACCTCACGCCGGAGATCCAAGTGGTCGTAGTAGGAGACGATGCTCTCGCCGATGAACTCTACGCGGCGGCGGTCGCGCCGTTTGCGTTGAACAAAGCGGTGCTGAGATTGCGCGAAGGGCAAGCCGTGCCGCAGAATCTGCCCCCTGCGTTAGCGGAGACGATCCCGAATCTTCCTGGATTGAAAGAAGGCAAGTCCGTGGCCATCATCTGTTCAGGGTTTGCATGCCAGCCTCCGATCAGTGATGCAGAAAACTTGTCTGAAGTGCTGAAGCGAGAGATTGCCAGCGTGAAGTAGCTTCCCAGTTTTCGCAATCGGCCAATCCTTTCTGCTTTGCTGTACAATTTTCGCCGACTAACCAAATCCCACCGGGGCGAATACCAGCCAATGGAACAAAACGAAAAGATCTATCCACCACGCGAATTCAGTGAGCGTGCGGCCATCAAATCCATGAAGCAGTACGAAGAGCTGTACGCCGCTGCTCTGAAAGACCCTGACAAGTTTTGGGCAGATCACGCGGATGCAATCCATTGGTTTAAGAAATGGAACACGGTTTGCGACTGGTCAAACCCACCGTTCGCGAAGTGGTTTGTAGGTGCGAAGACCAATGTTGCTTACAACTGCCTGGACCGCCATCTCTCGACGTGGCGCCGGAATAAGGCCGCGATCATCTGGGAGGGCGAGAACTTCGAGCAGCGGATACTCACGTACCAGGAGCTGTATCGCAAGGTCTGCAAGTTTGCAAATGCTCTTAAGCAGTTGGGATTGAAATCCGGCGACCGCTCCATCATCTACATGCCGATGACGCCGGAAGCGGCAATTGCGATGCTCGCGTGCGCGCGAATCGGCGTGACACATTCCGTGGTGTTCGGCGGATTTTCAGCAGAGGCGCTGAAGACGCGCATCCATGATCTTGAAGCGTCAATCGTCATCACAGCCGATGCGGGACTGCGTCGCGGCAAAGAAGTCTTGCTGAAGCAGAATGTGGATGATGCGCTGGCGAACAACGAATGTCCGACGGTGAAGAATGTTGTTGTCCACAAGCGCACGGGCTCGCTGATTAAAATGCAATCGGGACGTGATCACTGGTGGGAAGACCTCACCACGGGAATTTCCGAAGTATGCGCGGCGGAAGAGTTGGACAGTGAGCATCCGCTGTATGTGTTGTACACCTCAGGAACGACGGGAAAGCCGAAAGGCGTTGTCCATTCCACGGGTGGGTATCTGACGCAAGTGGTGGCGACGATGCGGTGGGTGTTCGATCTCAAGGACGAAGACATCTACTGGTGCACGGCGGACATTGGTTGGGTTACGGGACATTCCTATGTCGTCTATGGGCCGCTGGCGGCGGTCGCAACAACGTTGATGTATGAAGGTGCGCCGGATTGGCCGAAGCCGGATCGCTTCTGGCGGATCATCGAAAAATATCGCGTAAACATTTTTTATACTTCGCCGACTGTGATCCGATCGTTTATCCGGCAAGGAGAAGATTGGCCGAAAAATCGGGATTTGTCGTCGCTGCGATTGTTGGGATCAGTGGGTGAGCCGATCAATCCGACGGCTTGGCACTGGTACAACCGCGTGATCGGAAAAGAACGGTGTCCGATCGTGGACACATGGTGGCAGACGGAGACAGGAGCGATCATGATATCGCCGGTGCCCGGGGCGACACCTGCAAAACCGGGATCGGCAACACGTCCGCTGCCGGGAGTGGTGGCTGAGGTAGTGAACGACAAGGGCGAGCCGGTGAAAGTGGGCAAAGGATTTCTTGTGCTCAGCAGACCGTGGCCGTCGATGCTGCGAACCATCTATAAGAATCCCGAGCGGTTTAAGTCAGGATATTGGTCGCGATATCCGGGAAAATATTTCACGGGCGACGCGGCGACGATCGATGAGGACGGGTATATATGGTGCCTGGGCAGAGTGGATGACGTGCTCAACGTTGCGGGACATAGGTTGAGCACGATGGAAGTGGAGTCGTCGCTGGTTCGGCACAAGACGGTCGCTGAAGCCGCCGTAGTGGGGGCTCCGCATGAGTTGAAGGGCGAGGCCATCCATTGCTTTGTGACGTTGAAGCAGGAATACCAAGGCAGTGACGCGCTCACGGAAGAGTTGCGGCAGTGGGTAGCGACGGAGATCGGTGCGTTGGCAAGGCCGGAGAAGATCATTTACGTTGCCGCGCTGCCGAAGACGCGGAGTGGAAAGATCATGCGTCGTTTGCTGCGGGAGATTGTGACAACAAAAGTTGTGAGTGGAGACACCTCAACGCTCGAAGATTACAGCGTGATCCTGAAACTCAGCCAGGAAGGCAAAGAGGAAGAAGAGATACTAGGGGAGAAGAAGTGAGTTTCTTCTCCCCTTTTTTTGTCACTGAGTTTTCTGTTGTAGGGCGAACGGCTCCAGTCGGACGTTCCAGTGAATCGCCGCAACGCGCAGTCCGATCATCACTGAAGTCGCTATCAATGCACTCAGCGCTGTGCTGATGCCGCTGCGCTGCATGGCAATGAAGAGCGTCGCGTCCGAAAGCGAAACCGTCGCATAGATCTCGCCGCGAAAGATACGCTGGATCTCTCCGCAGAGAACATCGCGAATTGCTCATCAGAGTGGGATACGAGCGTGACAAAAATATAGTCTCCGCTTTGTGAATCCAGTTGTAATGCGCGGCCATCGAAAAACGATATTCATAAGGAGAGCAGAGATCATGCCAACAGTTCCAGCAACAGAAACTCCGACGACAACTGAGATCAAACGACAGAAGACGATCGGGTACGCGGCACAATCGGCGACAACACCGGTGGGGCCATTCTCTTTTGAGCGTCGTGAAGTGGGACCGCACGATGTGCAACTCGAGATCCTGTATTGCGGGGTCTGCCACTCTGATCTGCATACGGCGCGTAATGAGTGGCAGAACACTATCTACCCCGTTGTGCCGGGACACGAGATCATTGGACGCATCTCCCGCGTGGGCAGCGAAGTGAAGAAGTTCAAGCAAGGCGGACTCGCCGGTGTGGGTTGCATGGTGGATTCATGCGGCATCTGCGAGAGCTGCAAAGATGGGGAGGAGCAATATTGCATCCCTGGATTTACGGGCACGTACAACAGCGAAGACAAGATTTTGGGCGGAGTGACATACGGCGGATATTCGAAAACGATCGTTGTGGATGAGAAGTTTGTGTTGCGAGTGCCGGAAAACCTTGACCCAGCGGCGGTGGCGCCCTTGCTCTGCGCCGGAATTACCACCTACTCGCCGTTGCGGCACTGGAAGGTTGGCAAGGGACAGAAGGTAGGCATTGTTGGCCTTGGCGGACTTGGGCACATGGGAGTGAAGCTGGCGCATGCGTTCGGGGCGCACGTGGTGCTGTTCACGACATCTGCAAACAAGAAAGAAGACGGCAAGCGGTTGGGAGCGGACGAGGTTGTCGTCTCAAAGAACCAGGCAGAGATGGACAAGCATCTCGAAAGTTTTGATTTCATTCTCGATACGGTGTCGGCAGCGCATGACATCAACTTGTATCTGGCGTTACTAAAGCGCGATGCGACTTTGACGCAGGTAGGCGCTCCCGAAGTTTTGAACGTGTCGCCATTCAGTTTGATCTTTCGACGTCGTTCACTGGCGGGATCGCTAATCGGCGGAATCAAAGAGACGCAAGAGATGCTGGATTTCTGCGGAGAGCATGGGATCACCTCTGATA
>JAOAPL010000312.1 GCA_025462925.1 Acidobacteriaceae bacterium | reverse complement strand
CGACGCATAGCTGGCAAAGCCGATAGCGCCGGAAGCGATAGACAAAGGCGCACTGAAGGAAAGCTGCCAGATAAATAAAAACGAAACCAGTTTTCCTAGCCGGAGCGGGCCATAGATTTCCCGCAGATACTGGTACGATCCGCCGGAGCCGGGCATGGCGGCCCCGAGTTCCGCCCAGACGAGTCCGTCGCAGATGGCGAGCACCGCGCCGAATATCCAACCGAGCATCGCCTGCGGGCCGCCCATGGCGCTGATGATCAGCGGGATAGTGATGAACGGGCCCACGCCGATCATGTCGATCATGTTCAGCGCGGTGGCACTTTTCATCGACAGTCCGCGGACGAGTTGCGTGGGCGAATCGGCCGCGGCAGTCAGCGCGCTATTTTGTTGGTTCATGTCCGGCGCTCACCAAATTCACATACAGCCGCACCGCACCGGGAACTCCTGCGGGGAGTTGCCGGAAGAATGCGTATCCAGTGTAGATGTAAGTGCCTTTACCGTAACGCGCGCGCAGCATGCCGCCTTTCAACGGCGTTTCGCCGGGATCACCGGAAGCGAGCAGCGGCGAAAAGTGGTCGTCCCAGGTGGTCATGAAATTCACGCCGCGCTCTTGCACCCATCCGTCGAAATCGCGAGCGGTGATTTTGTTGGGATAGCTGAAGATGGGATCGTCAGGCGCGAGAACCTGCACGGGCGCTTCTTCAACGCTCACGCGCTCACGGCCGAGCTGCGCAGGATACGGCGTGTAGTTCGCTTTATTGAAATCGTCGGTGCTGAAATTGTTCTGCACAATCAGCGTGCCGCCGTTGGAAACATAATCGAGCAGCCGCTTGTTGTTCTTGCGGACATCATCACGTGTGTCGTATGCGCGGATGCCGAGAATGATGGTGCCGAACTGGCTGAGGTCGGCGTGCTCGACATCTTCCGGCGTGAGCAGTTTTAGATTAATGCCAAGGTTTTGCAGCACGGGAGGAATGTCGTCACCCGCGCCCATGACGTAGCCGACGCGGAGATTCGCGGGCACCTTCACGTCCACAGCACTCACCCGTTGATTGGCGGGCTGATAGTAATAGAAGGTGTCAAGATCCTCGCGGCCGACTACGCTGAATCCCTCGGTGTAGGTCTTGCCGTTGTAATCGACAGCGGCGCTGATGTCGTAATTCCCTTCCTTGAGCGAACCATCTTTCAACGTACCGGGAGTCACGGTGAAGGAAAGGGATTTGCTGTCAGCGGCTGCACCGAAATCTGCGGGCTGCGATGCGGAAGAAACGCGCCATCCAGCGGGAACGTTGAGACGCGCGGTGGCTTTGGCCGCGCCAGAAAAGTTCTTCTGGACTTCAACCTTTACTTCAATGGGAGTGCGCGAAGTTGTTGGAACAACATGGGCAGCATGCGCAAGGAGAACGGAGAACGGTGGCACGACGGCGAGGTCCCGGCGGAGGTCGGAAGGACTTGCTTTGGGAGTAGTGGAGAGGCTCCCCGTTTCTCCTTCGTACTTGTATGACACTTCTATCCGCGCACGAACTTTCGGTGGAAATGCGCCTGTAATTGGACTATCAAGAGAAAAAACGTTGTCTTTTTCCGGATCGTTGCGATGCCAATAAGGTCGTGTGTATTGGGCATTCGCTGGAACCGTTAAACGAAAATCACGCAGGACATCAGTTCCTTCTGCATACCCTCCTCTAGGTCCCGACTGCGCCGCCCAACCCGTCACCATGAAATTCTGTACCTTGATTGGAACATTCTCCGGGTTATGAAGTTTGGCAAGAACATTGAAAGTCTCACCTGGGACGATCGTCTTCAGTCCATCAGGGGAAGCCATTGCCGCCGTGAGTTGAAGGCCTAATGCCAAATTAGCCGCATCCTGAAATTGCGCTTCCTTCGTCTCCAAGTTAAGAACCAATTCCGATCTTGCCAAAGAGGAGAGCGCTGACGCATTTACCGTACCGATCAACTCAGCAGTAAGCCTCTTACCAGCAAGCAACGGCAATGCTGCTTTCACTGGATCTGCTTTCGCGGCCTCAGTCGCTTCGTCTAATTTCTTTTCGATTTCAACGAGCGCAGCTTTTACGGTCGGCAATTTCGATTGCTCATCCCCAAGCCGGTTCGCGAGACCGGGAATGGAAGTATCAATCCCATCGAAGAAATCATCTTCATGCGCACCGGGCGCGAGCGCAGGCAAGATGGAATCCACCAACTTGTAGCTGCGATAGCTGGGGCCTGGCGGCATGTCGTAGACCCGCGCGTTCTGAGATTTCTGCTGGCTGTAGCCGAGAACACCGAACTGCGCGAATGACATACCCAATGGGGCATAGAACTGTCCGGCGTCTATGCGCACTGTATAGTCGTCCCCGCCGCGATTGCCGACATAGAGCTTCTTCACGCGCCACGGCAGCAGTCCTTCTTTTATCTGCTCAGGAAAACTATTGGGATCGGCAGCGGCGCGAACGGCCTCTGGAGTAAGTATGCCGACAGCCTGGTGATGGCCGTGTCCGTCCCGCGGCGTGCCGGAAAACCGTGAGGCTACTACGTCGGGACGAAACGTGCGGATCACGCGAACCATGTCGGCGAGTGGGACTTCCTTGCCGCCCCATTTTTCAAAAGTCTCCGCGGCAGTCTTCGAGAAGCCGAAATCGGCGACCCGGGAGAAGCGCTGCTGCACTCCGTAATATTTGTCGGACTCAAGCAGCTCCAATGTGCGGAGCACTCCGAGTTCGTCGAAGAAATTGCTGCCGGTCTTGTTCTGTCCTCCATCCCCGCGGGTGAGCGTGAGCAACATCACGTCCGCGCCCTTGAAGCGCGATTCGTAAACCAGCATCCCGCCATCTTCGTCGTCAGGATGCGCCACCGTCTGCAATAGGCGGGCAGTGGTGTGCAGCTTGCGCAACATGTTCTGCAAGCCAAGCGAGCCGGAGTCCTGCGGCAGTTTTCCTGTGTCTTTGGAGACGGAAACGATCGGCGGTGTGGTGGGCGGCGCGGTGGGCGCGGATACTGGTGCAGACTGCTGGGCGCCAGCCGGAACAATCATCGTTTGTAGCAACAAGACAAGGCAAAGCAATCGCGCAAGAATCCCCTGTGATCGTTGCCAAGACGCAAAACCGCTGTTGTGTTTCGTACTCACTAGTTCTCCCATTCGTCTTTTCTGGTTATCGCAATAATAGACGCGCCTGAGCTGATAAAGGAACCGCATTTAATTTCGCGGAGGCAACGTGACACCTTAATCTGCAACTTTATCGAGAGTCGCTGATTCGAAATAATCAAAATCGTTTTCGGTGTATTAAAGCGATCGGTTCAGCAAGAGCGAATCGCAAACGCAGACGTCGGCGGCCTTCTCACCTTCGTCGCCGTTAAGCAGATAGTCGGCCGCATGGTGTTAGTCACTTTGCACCCGTTTTATTGTCGATACAGAATCGCGTAAACTCTCGATTCAACTCCTCAGCTTCGCTCATTACATCGGACGGAAACAAATCAGTAATTATGTTTGCCGTGCGAAGCTTCATCTGGCCAAATCCTCTGATTCTGTCGTCGGGATCTAGCATCCCGATCACAACCCGTTTCACCTTTCGTTCGATCAGCCGTTCCGCAAAGGGTATTTTCGGGTGATTGCGAGTCGTGCAAGGCTCAAGAGTCGTGTAAACGGTCGCACCTGTTAGAGTCGCATCCTTCAATTTCATTTCCATCGCGACGTACTCGGCATGATCGCCTGGCGCTGTCTCTCCTCTATATCCTATTCCTAGGACTTTTCCATCTTTGACTACAACGGCCCCGACGCGAGGACGTGGTTGCTCGTCTGATTCCGGCACGCACTTTCGCGCCTGCTCAATCGCCATTTTGGCGAACTTGTGATCTTCTAGCTCAGCAGGGCCTTTGACATCTGAAACACGCGGCTCGTCATTCTGCAGACGGCCTTGCCTCGCCATCAAAACGTGCATCAACCCAACCACCCGATCCAATTCCAACCCCAGGCCCTCCATGAAACGTTTCGAGAGACTCGCGAGAAGCTGATTTGTTCGCTGCTCATCCTCCCTGTTCCACCCAGTAGACGCGTTATACGGAGTATTACCGGATGGCCGCATTACTATGAATTGAGGGGCACGCCACTTCCTCAACATCTTCATCGCTAATATTGATGCCGCCAGTCAAGGGCTGGACATCACAGACATTCTTGATCCAGCTAGAGAGACGATGTTTTCCATGCGCCCCACTACCTGATCTTTAGCCCATTGGAATGGGTTACTTCCTAGCAACGAAGGATTTGCATTTGCGATCTGGAATGCGTCGATAAACATGCGACGCACCGCCGTATCCATACCGATGCGATAAATCTCGGCATAGCCATGAAAGATCGCGGACGGTGTGCCCAGACTGACCGTTTGATCAAAAATTTGAGCAGTCTGCGTCCCGAGAATTTGTTTCAAGTGCGCAAAGGACGTTCGCAACTGCGGCATCTCGTCCTCTCTGCCAATGTAACGATGAGGATTGGCCGGATGCAGATCCGCAAAACAAAGGTGGTGGGTTATCCAAGAGACCTTGAAATCCGAACTATCGAATTCCTCTTGGATGTGTTTAACCGCAGGACGTAGCTGCTCTGGGATGTTTTCAACCGAGGACATTGGGTCTAAATATATCCCAACAACCGGAAGCGCATTCCCTATGGCGTTTTACTAGAAAATATCCCCAGACCGCGCGCCGCGGCTATACTTCTTCGGTGCAGCCAAAATCAGCTAACGACAGGAACAATGTACATCCGCCGGTAAGACTGGTGATCTCCGACATTGACGGCACTATCGTCACGAACGAAAAAGTGCTGACCCAGGCCTCCATCGCTGCCGTGAAGAAACTCAAAGAGGCGGGAATCCTATTCACGTTGATCAGCAGCCGTCCGCCGCGGGGAATGAAGATGCTGATGGACGCGCTCAGCGTGACGGAGCCGGTGGCCGCCTTCAATGGCGGCATCCTGGTGCGGCCCGATCTTTCCGTGATACAGCAGAAGCTGGTTCCGCGCGATGCGGCGGCCAAAGTCATCAAGATCATCGAGGATTGCGACTTGAGCCCGTGGATCTTCACCGAGTGGGACTGGTTTGTGCGCGACGCCAAAGGGCCACATGTGGAACGCGAAGAATACACAGTGAACTTCCTGGCGACTGTCACTTCAACGTTCGACACGGTACTGGATCATGCTGGAAAGATCGTCGGCGTCAGTGACGACTATGACGCAGTAGTCCGCTGCGAAAACCGGGTGAAAGAAGAATGCGGCAACAGCATCGCTGCCAGTCGCTCACAGCCCTACTATCTGGACACTACCCATCCTGAAGCGAACAAAGGCAACGCAGTATTGGAGCTTTCAAAATTGTTGAACATACCCACGGAGCAGATCGCCACTATCGGCGACATGCCCGCCGACGTTTACATGTTCAAGAAGAGCGGGATCAGCATCGCTATGGGAAACTCTACGCCTGACGTGAAACAAGCAGCAACGTTCGTCACCGATTCGAACGAGAACGACGGCTTCGCGAAAGCGATGGAGCAGTTTGTGCTTACGCGGCTGGCCGCACGTCCGTAAGAACGCGCCTTTAATTCTTGGCCAATGTAGTTTTGCTTCGGGAGGTTTTCAATTCCTCCCGCTCGTTTCCTACCGCAATGGTGTTCAGCTGCTGAAAATACGCAGAAGCTGTCTTGTGGTCGCCGGAGGCTTCGGCCGCTGAAGCGGCACCGAAGAGCGCATTGAAACGCTTCGGCGCTAATTTCAATACGAGCTGATATTCAGCTAAGGATTGCTTTGCGTCGCCGTGCAGCAAGAGCATCTGCGCCAACATTTCCCGCGCGGGAATCACGGCGCCGGGCGTGACGGCGTGCTTGTCCATGCTCTCTTCTACTTCAGCTGCGCTCCGCATCGTCGCAATCGCATCGTCAGCTTTCTTGTTGGCATCGGCAATCCAGGAAGCCACTTCGCGGCGCTGCACCTCGACTTGATCAGACCAGTATTTATTGTTCTGTGCAGTGGTGGCATCGCGCAGCGTCGCCAACGTGTGCTCTGCTTCCACGGCGCGGTCGAGATTACCCGAACGCGCGCTGCCTATTCCGATTGCCGCCCATGTGATGGCCTGTGCCCACGGCACTCCGCTCTTGTCGACCGTAAGTGCGCCGGCCTCTTTCCATTTGCCGAGTTCTAGCGCGTAGCGCGCCGGAACCGCTGCGGTTGCATAGTTTCCCGTCAGGGTGAGTCCCGGAACCGGCGGTAGAGAGTTCATTTCATCCATCGCCGCTTTGGCCTTGCTTACCTGTCCCGTTTGCAAATACGCGTACACCAGATAGTCGATGGCATGAAGACGCTGGTCGCGGGCTTCGCCATTCTTTGACGTCGCTTCCGCCTTCGCTGCTGTGTCCGCCGAGTGGAGGTTGGACTGGATGGATTCCTGCCATGATCCCACCCGAGTGAAAATGTGCGACGGCATGTGATGGGCATGCGCCGATGCTGGCGCTATCTTTGCGTAGGCCCGGGCCGCAGTCAGGCCCTTTTGCGCGAGCACGGGATTGTCATAACAGTGGATGATGTAATGGGCGACGCCGGGATGGTGCGGCATCGCTCGGAAAATGGGCTCGAGTATCTCACCGCACTTGCGCTGATTGGCGAAGGTTCTATCCGTCTTAGGGGCAGTGATCGCCAACGATAAGGCGTGAAAGATCGCCGCCTCTTTATCTTGCGGATAGGCGGATTGCAGCGCACCCATGCTGTGTTCGAAGGCTTGCCCGCGTGCGACATTGTCCTGCTCGCCCGGCTTGTAAATCTCCCACAGCGCGTCGATGTATGCCTTCTCGCGCGGCG
>JAOAPL010000295.1 GCA_025462925.1 Acidobacteriaceae bacterium | reverse complement strand
AAAGGTTGCAATCGCACATCGCATATTCGATCTGGCGACAAAGAAATACGGCATCCGTCCGGTGGACATAATTTTCGATGCCCTCACTTTGCCGATTTCTACTGGCCAGGAGGATTACCGGACTGCCGGCATCGAGACGCTGAAGGCACTGGAGCGGATCAAGAAAGACCTGCCCGAGGTGAAGACGATTCTCGGCGTCAGCAACATTTCTTTCGGTCTCGACGTGTATTCGCGGCGCGTGCTCAACAGCGTCTTCATGCACGAAGCGGTAAATTATGGCCTGGATATGGCCATTGTGAATTACACGAAAATCTATCCGTTGTACAAGATTCCTCAAGAAGAAGTTGAACTCGCGCGCAAGCTGATTTATCGCGATAACTCCGCTGGTGACCCGCTGCAAGTTTATATGCAGCACTTCGCCGGGACCAAAGGTAAGAGCGAAGCGGCCACGACCGCCCACGTCGAAACTCTTTCCGTCGAGGACAAACTCAAGTACGCCATCATCAACGGAGAAAAATCCGTCGGCGAAGGTGCGCACAAGAAGACACTTGAAGTATTACTTGAAGAAGCACTGCAGCAATATTCGCCGCTCGATCTGATCAACACTGTCCTGCTCGACGGCATGAAGACGGTTGGTGAACTGTTTGGCGCGCGCAAGATGCAGCTGCCGTCCGTCCTCGATGCAGCCGGCGTGATGAAGCAAGCTGTCGCCTATCTCGAGCCGAAGATGGAGAAGAAGTCGGGATCCGGGCAAAAGGGCACCATCGTCATCGCCACGGTAAAAGGCGACGTCCACGACATTGGCAAAAACCTGGTGGACATCATTCTTTCGAACAATGGATACCGGGTTATCAATCTCGGAATCAAGCAGACGGGTGACGCAATCATCAAGGCCGCGCAGGACAATCGTGCGGACGCCATCGGGCTGAGCGGGTTGCTGGTCAAATCCACCCTGGAGATGAAATACGTTATCCAGGACCTCGAGCGGCAGAAGCTGGAGTTCCCCGTGATCTGCGGCGGTGCGGCGCTCACGCGTAAGTACGTGGAAGATGATCTGCGCCGTGAATATTCGAATGCGGTGTTTTATGCAGATGACGCTTTTGCCGGACTGCACGTGATGCAAGATCTGACAACCGTGGATGGCAAGCGAGATGCGCGCCTGAAGGCAGGCCGTACGGTAAAGGAATACGCCAAGGCGATAGCGGTAGATGAAGAAACGGGTCCGGTATTCGCCGAACGCAGCCCGGTCGTCAGCGACGCACCGAATATTCCGGCGCCACCGTTCTGGGGTGTGCGGGTGAAGAAAGACTACGATCTGCGCGAGCTCTTCCCGTATATAAACGACACTGCACTTTTCAAGAATCAATGGCAGCTGAAGACGGCTTCGCAGGAAGACTATGCCAAGTTGGTGGAGCAGAAGTATCGCCCAATTAGGAAGCAGCTTGAAGACGAAATCATCGCCAGTGGGTGGTTTGAACCGAAAGTGGTTTGGGGATATTTCCCAGCGCAGGCCGAAGGCAACGATGTAATTGTGTATGAGCCGGAGGGGGATGCGGAGCCCAGGGCCGCTTTCGCTGGTGGCCTGGTTGCGGACCAGGTAGAACTCGCCATGGCTTTGGAACAAGCTTTCGATATGGAGACTGGCGTCGCCGATGCCCAAGCCAACCGAATCATGAATCAAAAACCAGGCTCCGCGAAGGCAGGGGAGTTTCTAAGATTCACCTTTCCCCGTCAGCGAGAAGGCCGCCGCCTTTGCATCTCTGATTTCTTTGCGCCCAAGTCGTCGGGCAAGATGGACGTGATCGGTCTGTCCCTGGTCACAATCGGAGCGAAGGCTTCCGTAGAGACCCAAAAATTGTTCGAAGCTGGAGAGTACACGAAGTATCTTTACTTGCACGGACTCAGCGTAGAAACCGCGGAAGCGCTCGCGGAATACCATCACAAGCTCATGCGTGAAGAACTGGGCATCTCAGCTGACGACTCGCCGCACATCCGCGACTTGTTTCATCAGAAGTATCGCGGCTCGCGCTTTAGCTTCGGCTACCCCGCTTGCCCAAATCTGGAAGACCAGACAAAGCTGTTCGCGCTGCTTCATCCCGAAGAAAACGTCGGGGTGCGTCTGACGACGGGGTTTTTACTCGAGCCTGAGCAGAGCACGTCGGCGATTGTCGTGCATCACCCAGCGGCGAAGTATTTCGTGGCCTAGGTCTGCGCCAACCTAACTGTTCCAAGCTGCATCTTTTCTGCTGTGATCCGAAAACTAAAATCGGGAGAGTATCGTTTGTACTCGCGCAAGAAAGACGCGAAGACAGGGAAGAGAAGAAACCTAGGGACTTTTTCTTATCGAGCGGGAGCCGAGAAACATGAGCGGGCAGTGCAGTTTTTTAAGAAACGTTGAGCGGCAGCGGCATAAGCATTCACGCAGTTGCTACTTTCGAGAGTAGAAGGTTCATCGTAGCTCCAGAGGAAAGCAGGTTCCTCGGCTTCGCTCGCAATGACAACATTGTGTGGATGTTTTGCGACCAACTCGGTCCTGGCAACGACCAACGGCGAAGGACCAACGACGGTCTCCTAGCCGAGCGCCAGTTCTTTCGCCCTTTGCGTGGCTTTCACTACCGCTTTGATCAGTGTCACTCTCAGCTTGCCCTCTTCGAGCTCCATAATTCCATCGATCGTGCAGCCGGCGGGAGTGGTCACAGCATCCTTGAGGAGCGCCGGGTGATCTCCGGTTTCGAGCACTACAGTTGCTGCGCCTAGCGCCGTTTGCGCCGCTAGAAGCGTCGCGACATCGCGCGGCAAGCCGACTTTCACCCCGGCTTCGGCCAGCGATTCGAGAATGATGTAAATGTAGGCCGGGCCGCTGGCGGAAAGTCCGGTGACAGCATCCATGTGCTTCTCATCCACAACCACGGTTCTGCCGACCACGTTGAACAGAGCCGACGCGTACTCCACATGCTCGGCCTTCGCAAATTTTCCTTTACACAAGGCGGTCATGCCTTGGCCCAAAACGCAGGGAGTGTTGGGCATGGCGCGCACCACCGGAATCTCGCCCCTAAGCGTGCTCTCAATCTGGTTCGTATGCACCGACGCCGCGACCGAAATCACAAGCTGCTTCGCCGAAATGTTCGGCCGAATCTGCTCCATCAGCTCCTGAACAACTTGTGGCTTCACGCAAACCAGGATGACATCGGCACCGTCGACCGCCGCAAGATTGTCTGTGGTGACAGCAACCCCGA
>JAOAPL010000281.1 GCA_025462925.1 Acidobacteriaceae bacterium | reverse complement strand
GCTGGTAATCAGAGTGGGATTCGAGAACGTGACCCCATGATCCGTCGACCGGGTGAAGTAAATATTGGACTGTCCGGTGAACCGCGCCCACGAAAAATACACGTTGCCATCGCACGGCCCGCCGGTTCGGTCTGCTTCAATCGACGTCTTGTCATGAAAGACGCCCCGCAGGTTTGGCGCGGACGAGCCTTTTGCTACGCGCGTTGTGCCGCGATACGCCTTGCCATCGTTGATTGTATTTCCAGCTTCGCCGGCCGGGTTTTCATACCGCGCGACCCACACGTCTCCGAATGTCTTGGCTGTACCCGCGGGATCGCCGGAACTTTCAGAGCCCATGAACACGCGGCCGTGAGCGTCCCATGCGATCACCGGATCGCCAGCTCCGGAAGTTCGTACCTGTGCCAGAGCGGCGAATGGGGAGACGTCGCCCGGGTAACCCGGCACTAGAGAGCTCTGAAAACTTGCTCCGCCGTTCTCGGAACGATAGTAGCCCAGCCATATTGGGCCAAGTGCGACTGGAGTTCCATTCACCACGGTGGAGTACACGCCGCAATAATCGTTGGAACTGCCGATCAGCACGCTAGTGTTGCGGGGATCGACCTCTACCGCAGGCTCGTTCTGCCGTCCACGCGCTATGGAACACTCACTCAGCACAGCATCGGTGTACGGAGTACCGGTAGCAAGTGTGAACGCACTGACATAGCCCGAACTGGCAGTAACGTCATTGGTTAACCGGACGTCAGTGCCCGGGGCTTGAGCAATCGCCATTGGAATGGTGATCAGGAACGTGCATGCCAAAAGCATTTTCATGTATTTCACAGGGGTTACCCCATTGAGAATTTGGGCTTGCTACCTGTACGATTGGCGGCACTTGCGGGCGTGTTGTCCCAAAAAGATCAAGTGAACTGGCCTTAGTTCCGACGTATGAACACGAACTCGGGCCAGTGTCTTAGTGATCGCCGTACTTCTTTTCACCAGCCCGAATCGGCACTGCTAACCGATTCTGCGGAGGCGGCAGCGGACACGTCGCATAAGGCGTGAACGCACATGGCGGATTCTCTGCCTTGTTGAAATCGAGAACAACTTTGCCGTCCCGCGGCTTGGGCGTGTAAAGAAATCGTCCCGCACCGTAGGTTTCGTGCCCTGCGGTTGGGTCTTTGAAGATGAAGAACAAAGTGTCAGCGTCCTCTTCCACCGGCTCCAGGCTGAGTTTCTTGCCGGCGATAACGAACTCCGCCCGGCCTGGACTCGGCTCTTCGACTTTGGTCCCAAGCACGGTCGGAATCGCAATCTTCTTCGGCGGGTCGTAAGGTACGAAATCAGCGACCACTCGCAGCTTCGGGTCGATCGGATAATAGGACAATCGCTTAAATTCCTTGCGAGCAACGCTGTTCTTGTCCTTCAACCTGATTCCAATCTTGTCGCCCCGATTGATCACGAACATCGTAATATCGCCGGATTGCAGTTTGTCAGTGTCTGCATGAAGTTCAACATCCTGCGCAGGCTTTCCATTCAAAGTCATTTGAATTCCCGGGTTCAAACGCAAAATCACTTTGCCCTGCTTCAAGACAAAGCTTCCCGCTTTTGACGGCTCGCTCTTAGGCAACTCGATGTAATTGGACTGTGCCGACC
Organism: Acidobacteriaceae bacterium; assembly: GCA_025462925.1. Classification (GTDB taxonomy): domain Bacteria; phylum Acidobacteriota; class Terriglobia; order Terriglobales; family Acidobacteriaceae; genus JAICLA01. The sequence goes on along the minus strand of JAOAPL010000281.1, from coordinate 12,236 downwards.
CAAAAGTATTCTCACCCTCTTTCAGCCAGAATAATCCTGCGACCGTCAGCCAGCCGTCATCTGCACGCAGTTTGCCCTGACGCTCTTGACGCCATTTAAGAATGCTTGCGGAATATTCGTCGCCAGTCTTCTTGGTCTGCCCTTCACCCGCCAAGCACAGCAGCGCGACGACGAGCGCAACCAGGATCAGGAAATACTTCGAAATACGCATCCAGCGATGTTACCGGACACACATTGGTTTTCCAATAACTTGCCCTTAACACGTCCTTAATACTTTTGGACAGGCACGGGCGCAACTTGGCGCTTAGAGAAAATCTGAAGTCGATGCAATATGAGCGGGTACTCACGACAGTGAGCAGGCTCAGCCATACCAAATCCAAGGAAATGAACTATGGGCTCCCTCAAGGACAATCAAAACTATCCTCCAAAAAAGCCACCTTTGAGCAGTTCTCAAAACGAGAGATTTGAACGATACATGAAACTGGCCGCCGTGGCCTTGCATCCTGCAAAGCCGCGCCTGGCAAGCAAAGACGGAAAGCCGTCGAGTAAGGATTGAATTCCGCCATGCCAAGATTGACCAGAGTGCTTTGCGTCCATGAAGACCGCCTGTCTCTCAATACTCGGAAGAAGGTATTGGAAAATGCCGGCTTCAGTGTTGACTGGACTGGGACCGGCATGAAGGGGTTGGTCCAGTTTCGCTTTTTCACTCCGGACATTGTTGTCCTCGATTACGAATTGCCGGACATTGCAGGGGATGTAGTCGCTTCAGGAATGAGGCGAATCAATGCGCCTGTGCCTCTTCTGATGGTTGCGCCGAATATTTTTATTCCTCCCACTGCTATCGCTGCCGCAGATGCATGGATTCTGAAAGGAGATTCGCCCGAGATCCTTTTGGCGAAAATCCACGAGCTCCTGGGAAATACGCGCTCCATGGCAGCGTGATCAGCCCTGCCGATCCGCTCCTCTTGAGCCGTTCTTCTGATTCGCCACGCGCACTATTTCTAGCCTACTGCGCCAGCACTTTGTTATATTTGCGGGCGTCCCTGAAATCCAGAACGATGCGCGTAAGGTGCTGGGTGGAACCGGCATTTCAGTCACCCAAGGAAAGTCTGGTCAACAATGGAACTGGCTTCGCCGGTAGAGATAATCAAAGGAAACGTGCTCGCTATCCAGGAGTACTCGGTCCTGTCCGGGAAGGCGATTAAGAACATCTTCCGGCAACCGCGGTATGTTGCGGACATCCTCCAGCAGGCTGACTTGATCGGCGTGGGTTCGCTTCCTATCGTCGTTCTCACAGGATTCTTCACCGGCGCGGTGCTGGCATTGCAATCTTCAGCGACTCTGGTCAAGTTCGGATCTCTGTCTCTGACCGGCCAACTTGTATCGCTTTCAATGGTGCGTGAACTTGGCCCCGTTCTCACCAGCTTGATGGTCGCGGGACGCAACGCGTCAGGTATGGCCAGCGAACTCGGATCGATGAAAGTGACCGAGCAGATCGACGCTATGCGCGCCCTGGGCACGGATCCGACAAAGAAACTGGTCACACCGCGCGTCGTCTCTACAGTCGTAATGTTGTTCTTCTTGACCATCATTTCCGATCTCGTCGGTTTGGCTGGCGGATGGATCGTCTCTTTGCTGATGCTTGGCTTGAATAGCTATCAATTCTGGAACCAGGCATATCAAAACCTGGTCGCTCAAGATGTCACCATGGGATTGGTCAAGCCCGTCATCTTTGGCTTTATCATTTCCACCATCGGCTGTTATTACGGACTTTCTACAAAAGGCGGAACGCAAGGCGTGGGCCGCTCCACCACACAGGCCGTGGTAGCCGCCTCAGTCCTCATCCTTGTGGTGGACTTCTTTGTTACCCGCCTGATAATGTCCTGGTTCGGAAGCGCTATCTAGCATGCAACTCTCCTCACCATCGGCTTCGGCAACGGCAGAGGCCCCGGGCAACGATCTGAGCATCACTTTCGAAGATGTTCAGCTTGCCTTTGAACAAAATAAGGTTCTTCGCGGAGTCTCATTCCAACTTCGTCGTGGCGAGACGAAGGTGCTGCTCGGTATAGCCGGGGCCGGGAAGAGCACAATTCTCAAGCTGGCGCTTGGTTTGGTGAAGCCCGACAGCGGCCGCATTTCGGTGCTTGGAGAAGAAGTCTCCAGCATGGAAGAAGAAGATCTGTTCGCCCTTCGCCGGAGGGTGGGAATGGTTTTTCAAGAGAGCGCTTTGTTTGATTCCCTTACCGTCGAAGAAAATGTCTCCTACCGTTTGCGCGAAGAGCATGCTCCCGAAGATGAGATTAAAAGGCGTGTCGTCGAAGCGCTACGGTTCGTCGAACTCGAACACACGCTGGAAAAATTTCCTTCAGAGTTGTCTGGCGGCATGCGGCGCAGAGTGGCAATCGCGCGAGCGATTGTAAACGAGCCTGAAGTGATCCTCTACGACTCGCCCACCGGCGGGCTAGATCCCATCACATCCACTCGGATCATTGAGCTGGTAGTAAAACAGCGCGATTTTTATAAGACCAGCGCTCTGCTGGTCACGCACCGGCTGCAAGACGCCTTCACTCTGGCCTCGAGTTATTTCGATCCTAAGGCCAACGAGATGCGTCCGGTCACCAAAGACAATCCCAAAAACACGAATACCTCATTCATGATCATGCGCGATGGCAAAGTTATTTTTGACGGCAACGCCACTGAGCTTGCCTGTACGAATGACGAATACATCCGCGAATTCATCTCTTAGGAGAGCTCGATGCGATTTGCGAAGATCGTCTTTAATGTCGCGGGAATCTACGGCATCCTCGTGTTGTTGCCGCACTACTTCATGGAAGCGAAGATCGGGCATGACCACCCGCCCGCGATCACACATCCCGAATTCTTTTATGCCTTTGTGAGTGTTGGCCTGGCTTGGCAGATTGCGTTCTTGCTCATCGCGCGGGATCCCGTGCGCTATCGATTGATCATGCTGCCCGGCATTGTTGAAAAATGGGGATTCGCAGCGAGTGGAATCACGCTATTGGCGCTCGGTCGAGTGGCGTCGAGTTTCGCCATTCCCATTGCCAGTGATTTCATATTGGGCGCGCTGTTCCTGTGGGCCTTTTTCAAGACTCCACAGGAACGAACGCCGTGAACTGAAATCGCACCTTACTTATGGGCAGCCGCTGCTCGGGCAGCTGCGATGTTCGCTGCCATTCTCTCCACACGGTCCTGATTTTCTTTGGAGAGGCTCACCACTTTTTCCATATTGGTCATGAATAGAGGATTGGTCTCTCTGATCTGCGCAATATACGGACGAAACTTGGCATAAAGGAAGAACAGCTCGCCGGCCGAGTCGCTAAACAATTCCACATTCAAAGCTCCGCGCGTAACGAAGCTCGCCGCCATCTCCCAGTAAGACAACACCTGGCGGTAATACGCGTTATCCTCCGAGCCGAATGAGCTTTGCAACTTCTGAACATCCTCAAAGCTTCGGGGCGAAAACTCGAAGGCAACATACTTGCGCGCCTTGCGCATACATTCGTCCGTGCGCAGTTCATAAAGGTGCAGGATCAGTTCAGCATCAGCGGTGGTAGCGTTTTGCATTTAGGTCCTCTCCAAAGTTGTTACGCGTTTGTGGTTGCAGGTTCCTGTTCGACCGTGCGTGAATAGTCGCACTTAATCACCTTGGCGGGTTCTTCCGCCTCGGTCTTTGATTTCTTCTTCCTGCGCTTGGGTTTTTCTTCTTCTTCCTCAGCCGTCTTCTTGCTATTCGGACAGACGATGACGGTCCCGGATTTCAGGGTCTTTTCCAGCAGGTATGGACTTCCGCATTGCGGACACTTCTCCGCGATGGGCTTGTAGTTCGACGTGAATTCGCAATCAGGATAATTCGAACACCCGTAGAAGAAGTTTCCGCGCCGGGCTTTTTTCTCCACCAGTTCGCCGTCCTTGCAATCCGGACACGGTACGCCGATATAGTTCTGCTTGATGTATTTGCATTCCGGATAACCGCTGCACGAAGTGAATTCGCCGAACTTCCCATGGCGCAGGACCATGTTGCGGTCGCACTTTGGACACTTTTCTTCAAGTGGAACATCAGGGACTTTTTTGTTCGCGTCGAGTCGCCGGGTGCTGCGGCACGTCGGGTAGCCCGTGCAGGCCAGGAACTGGCCGAAGCGTCCGCGCTTGAGCACCATGGGCTGGCCGCAATTCTCACACATGTCGTCCAGCAGATCTTCGTCGACGGACAGTTCCTTGTCCGGCTTCTCCTTGGTGAAGTCGCAGCTGCCCTTCTTCTTCTTGTCATACGCGGAGCATGCGTAAAACCAGCCGTGACGTCCCCAGCGCTCGATCAGCGGAGAACCGCACCGCTCGCACATCTCTCCGGTCGGCTTTTTCATGGTCTTGATGTTGACCATGTTTTTTTCCGCGAAGCCGATGTCTTTGGACAGTTTCTTGTAGAAATCGTCCATCGTCACGGTCCACTTTTCGCGGCCTTCCTCGATCTCGTCCAGCTCTTCTTCCAGCCGAGCGGTGTAATTGGGATCGAAGATGTCTTCAAAGTTGGCCACCAACAATTCGGCTACGATCTCTCCGGTCTCTGTCGGCGAAAAGCGGCGCTCGTGCTTGACCACGTAGCCGCGTTCCTGGATGGAGCTGATGATGGCGGCATAAGTGGAAGGACGTCCCACTCCGCGCTCTTCCAGCTCCTTCACAAGCGAAGCTTCGTTGTATCGCGGCGGTGGCTCTGTGAAATGCTGCTCCGGCTTGAGAACTTCGAGCTTCAGCGTGTCGCCAGCTTCTACTGCCGGCAACTTGTGTTCCAGCGCCTCATCGTCTTCATCTTTCGCCTCCTTGGTTTCTTCGTAAACCTTGAGGAAGCCGGCGAACTTCATGATCGATCCCGTTGCGCGGAACTGGAATGTGTCTTTGTCGCTCTTAGCGTCGATCTCGATCGTCGTGCGGTCAAAGATCGCGGGCATCATCTGCGATGCCACAAACCGCTGCCAGATCAGTTTGTAAACCTTGTATTCATTCGGTTGAAGATACTTGCGGACGCTCTCCGGATCTTTATCGACGGCAGTCGGACGAATGGCTTCGTGCGCATCTTGCGTGTCTTTCTTCGATTTGAAGAAGTTTGGCGACTCCGGCAGAAATTCCTTCCCATACTCCTTGCCGATGTGCGCCCGCACTTCGTCCAGCGCCTCTTTTCCGACGCGCGTGGAATCCGTGCGCATATAAGTGATAAGACCAACGGATCCCTCATCGCCGAGTTCCACGCCCATGTACAACTTCTGAGCGATACCCATCGCGACCTTTACCGGAAGACCAAGCTTTCGGGAGGCGTCCTGTTGGAATTTGCTGGTGGTGAATGGCGGAACCGGACGACGCTGCTGCTCGCGTTTTTCAACATTGCTGACGCGCCAATCCGCTTGATCCAGCGCAGACGTGATCGCCTTCGCGGAGGCTTCGTCGCCAAGCTGCATCTTGTCGTACTTCTCGCCATTTTTGCCCGAGAACTGCGCGTCGAATGTAGGCGGAGTGTTCGCCGCCAGCGACGCGTCGATGCTCCAGTACTCCTGCTTGGTGAAGGCGCGGATCTCACGTTCACGCTCGACTATAAACCGCAACGCCACTGTTTGAACGCGCCCTGCCGAGAGCCCTCGCTTAACCTTGTCCCACAACAGCGGCGAGATCTTGTAACCAACCAACCGGTCGAGAACACGGCGCGCCTGCTGCGCGTCCACCAGGTTCCAATCGATACCGCGAGCGTGCTCGAACGCCTCTTTTACCGCACGCTGCGTGATCTCATTGAAGGTGACGCGGTACACCGGAATCGCAAGCTTCTTTTTGCCATTGCGCGTGACTCCAAACTCTTCGGCCAGATGCGCAGCAATGGCCTCCCCTTCGCGGTCCGGGTCAGGCGCAAGGTATACGGCCACGGCCTTTGCGGCCATCTTCTTCAGTTTGGCAAGGATTTTTTCTTTGCCCGGGATGATGGCAAGCTCCGTTGCGAAGTCATTATCGACGTCTACGGAGAGACCGCTTTTAGGCAGATCTTTGACGTGACCAAGCGAGGCTTCGACCTCATAATCCTTCCCGAGATATTTGTTGATCGTCTTGGCTTTCGCCGGCGATTCAACGATGACTAATGATTTTGCCAATTGATTCCTCTATTTCCGATGAAGCTGTGAAACTAACACGAAATCTGCTGAACACGCTAATCTGCGCTGACAGCCACCTAAAAACTCCTCACATAATTCTTTCCAGGAAGCTGCTTGATCTTGCCCGACATTTCTAACTCAAATAATGCCGCGAATATCTCTGACGAGGAGACGTCAGGATCCAGCTTGTCGATGATCTCGTCTATCTGAAGCGCTTCGTCCTGCTTCAGTATCCTGAGGACTTTCTTTTCTTGTGGGGAGAACTGTTCGTCCCCGAATAGAGATGCAGCCGGGGCCGTTTCGGTCGCACGCACCCAATTTGCCTCCAGAGCGATCTTCACCTGCGTTGGCAGCTCTTCCCAGATGTCTTCCCAGGTCGCCACAAGCTTGGCGCCCTGCTTTATCAATGTGTTCGGCCCCCAGGAATTCTTGTTGGTCACGTTTCCGGGAACGGCATAAACGTCTCGTGATTGCTCCAGCGCGCATCGCGCAGTGATCCGCGTTCCGCTGTATTCGCCGGCCTCCACCACCAGCACGCCAATCGACATTCCGCTGATGATCCGGTTGCGGATGGGGAAATTCTGTGGCGCAGCAAAAGAGCCAATGGCAAATTCGCTGACGACCGCACCGCCGGTCGCGACAATCTGTTCTGCCAACTTCTTGTTCTCGCGTGGATAGACTACGTCCACTCCGGTTCCCCAAATGGCTATGGTCTTCCCCTTCGCTTCAATCGCGCCTTTATGGGCGTGAGTGTCCACTCCTCGCGCCATGCCGCTGATAATCGTGAGTCCGCGCGAAGCCATGTCCGCCGATAGCCGTTGAGACATGCCGATCCCGTAAGGCGTGGGATGCCGCGTTCCGACGACCGCGATTCCCGGCCGCGACAAAAGCGCCACATCGCCTCGAACGTACAGCACCAGCGGCGGGTCATATATATTGCGCAGAGTGTCGGGATAGGGATCGTCATCCAGGCTGACGATCTCCGCTCCCGCAGATACTGCGCGGATCAATTCCTCTTCAGCCAGCACCGAGGATTTCCCCAGCGCGATCGATTGCGCCGATTCGGCGCGAAGGCCCGCAGCCTCCAACTCAGTCAAAGACGCGCGAAAAACTCTTTCGACGTCTCCGAAGTGCTGCACCAACCGTCGCGCCTTTGCTGCGCCGAGACCTGGCGTCATCGCCAGAGCAAGCCAGTGGTTGCGGCGCAGGCTGTTTGCGGGCTTCGGTGCTGCGGCGGATGCTGAATGGTCCGTTGTCATTTGCGGGAAGATCGATTTAGCCGAACTCGGCGGACTGTACACGCCAGCAAAATTGAATGTCAAGCGGGAAGAAGCTCTCAGGTTTCAGCTTTCAGCCGTAAGCAATCAGTTTTGCCACGGTTTTGGGCAACTGGAATTCTCGTATCTCACAAAGCGGTATCCGATTTTGGACCTTCGAAATCTCACACACTACAGATCGACATCCGATCTTGGGTCTTCGAAATCTCGCCTCTCCTTACAGCGCCAGCGGCGCGAAAGTGAATAGCCCACCGCGTAACCGGGGTCCCCGCCAAGCGCAGCTTGGTGGGGTGGGTAAGCGGTAGGTTGGGCAAGCCTACAATTTCGAGCGCTGGAGGCGCGACACCGAATTTAACTGAGAGCCTATAGCCGAGAGCCCGGGAACCAACCAATATAGAATCTATGTGTTTCCCGATTTTCACTAGAAACCAGAAACGAGAAACTAGAAACCGATCTCAATGTCCCGTCTGCGCGTCTCGGCAATCAGCTTTTTGAATACTGCTCCCCTCATGTGGGACTTCGATCACGGCGATCTCCGTCGCGATTACCGCGTGGACTATACGCTACCTTCTGCCTGCGCTGAGATTCTTCGCAATGGGATGGCTGATATTGGCATCATCCCTGCGGCTGCCTATACGACCATCCCCGATCTGCTAGTCATTCCCGATGTTGCAATCGCCGCGCGCGGCCCGGTGCGCTCCATCCTGCTGGTGAGCAAAGTCCCAGTCGACCAGATCAAAACTGTCGCGGCTGACACTTCTTCGCGATCAAGCGTTGCGCTCTTGCAGGTACTCTTCACCAAGTTCATTCACACGAAACCAGAATTCATCCCGATGCTGCCGCAGCTCGATCCGATGCTTAAACAATGCGATGCCGGCCTGCTGATCGGCGACCCTGCTCTGCTGGCAAGAACCGATGGCTTCCACGTGTACGATCTCGCAGAGGAGTGGAAGCGATTCACCAGAAAATCTTTTGTCTTCGCATTCTGGGCAGTACGAAAACAAGCGTTGCAAGACCAGGATGGAACGCGGGTGGCGGACGCATTCCAGAAATCGCGCGATAGCGGCTTGCAGCCTGAAAACATCGCGCGCACGGCGAAAGAATGGTCCGCGCGCTTGGGACTATCCGAACCGGAGATCATCACCTATCTTATGGACAACATCTATTACAAACTCGACTCCGGTTGCCTCGAAGGACTCGGCCTCTTTTATCAGTACGCAGCTGAATGTGGCGCGCTGCCCAAAGCGCCGACTCTCGAGTTCCTTTGATAAGATTGATTAGCCAAAATGTCCCTCACCAAACAACAATGCGTAGAAATGCTCGAGTCTGATGACTTGATCGGCATCGGCATGGAAGCTGATGCCTTGCGGCGCAAGCTGCATCCGGAGAACGTTGTCACGTATGTGATCGACCGCAACATTAATTACACGAATTTCTGCACCGAGTATTGTTCCTTCTGTGCGTTTTACCGTCCGCTCAAGGGCAAACTGGCGGCTGAGGGATACATTCTCGACTTCGAGACCATCTTCGAAAAGATCCGCGAGACTGTCGAACTCGGCGGCACTGGCGTGCTTATGCAAGGCGGCCTGCATCCGGATTTGAAGATCGACTGGTTCGAGCGGCTCTTTACCCAAATTAAGCAGCGCTTCCCGATGGTGCATCTGCATTGCCTCTCGGCGTCCGAGATCCTGGCCATCGCCGAATACAGTGAGCTTTCTCTGCGCGACACCATCGCGCGTCTCCGTGACGCCGGACTCGACTCCATCCCCGGCGGCGGCGCTGAGATTCTCGACGACGAAGTCCGTCAGCGCGTCGCGAGACTTAAGTGCTTGACCGAAGACTGGATCGCGGTTCATCGCACTGCGCATCAGCTTGGCATGCGCACCACGGCGACGATGATGTTCGGCGTTGGCGAAACCTTCGAACACCGCGCCAACCACTTCCAGCGCGTTTACGATTTGCAGGAGGAGACCGGCGGCTTCACCGCGTTCATCCCTTGGAGCTTCCAGCCAAAAAACACCGCGCTCGGCGGACGCAAGTGGGACGAAGCCACCTCTGTTGAATACTTGAAGACACTCGCCGTCTCCCGCTTGTTTCTTTCGAACATCAAGAACGTGCAAGCAAGCTGGGTGACGCAGGGATTGAAAGTCCTGCAGCTCGGCCTACGCTTTGGCGGGAATGACGTCGGCTCGGTGATGCTGGAAGAGAACGTCGTCCGCTCAGCAGGCGTGACCAACTGCACTACCGAAGAAGAGCTGCGACACATCATCCGTGATGCCGGCTTCCGTCCCGCGCAGCGCGACACACTCTATCGCACCTATTTCCTGAATTAGCGGCGAACGGGTGAACTCAGCATCCTTCATTTACAATCCTAAGTCGGCTCATACTCCGCAGGCTTAGGATCACCACCCTGACGATTTTCTTCACATCGGCGCTGTTTGCCCTCACTATCCAGCAGCGCGGCTTCACGCAGTTTGTCCAGCGACAGTTCTTGGACAAGACCTTCAAAGGCCTATACACGCCAAACAGTTTTGACATGATGCTGCTGGTTCCGTACTTCGTCGTGCTGGTTTTTCTCGCGTCGTATGGGATTCACCGTTACGTCCTCGTCTATCTTTATTACAAGAACCGCAAGAACGCGTCGCACTCGGATTCCCCTTTCTCTACCTATTCCGAAGACCAACTGCCCCGCATCACCGTTCAGCTTCCCATCTTCAATGAGCAGTTCGTTATCGACCGCCTTGTCGAAGCCATCTGCAAGATGCAATACCCGAAAGACAAGCTCGACATCCAGGTGCTGGACGACTCCACTGACGAAACCGTGACCGTCGCCGGCGCCGTCGTCGACCGATATGCCGCGCTCGGCCATCCCATCACCTATATCCATCGCACCAACCGGTACGGCTTTAAGGCGGGCGCACTCGATGAAGGCATGAAGACTTGCAAGGGAGAACTCATCGCCATCTTCGACGCCGATTTCGTGCCGTACGAAGACTGGCTGATGCGCGTGGTGCACCACTTCACCGATCCGAAGATTGGCATGGTGCAGACGCGGTGGACGCACTTGAACCGCGACTACTCCTTCCTCACGCAGGTCGAAGCGATTCTGCTCGACGGCCATTTCGTTCTCGAGCATGGCGGACGCTCGCGCGCAAATGTCTTTTTTAATTTCAACGGCACCGCGGGGATGTGGCGCCGGGAGGCGATCGAAGAAGCCGGTGGATGGCAGCATGACACCCTGACCGAAGACACAGATCTGTCCTATCGGTCGCAGTTGAAGGGATGGAAATTTAAATATCTGCAAGATGTGGAATGTCCGGCGGAATTGCCCATCGAGATGACGGCTTTCAAGACCCAGCAAGCGCGATGGGCCAAGGGATTAATCCAAGTCTCAAAGAAAATCCTTCCCAAAGTGCTGCGCAGCGACGTGCCGCGTCGCGTGAAGATGGAGGCCTGGTACCACCTCACTGCCAACATCAGTTATCCGCTGATGATAGTGCTCTCTACCTTGCTATTGCCGGCCATGATGATCCGTTTCGCTGGAGGCGTCACGCAAATGTTGATGATTGATCTGCCGCTTTTCATGGCATCAACATTTTCAATTTCGTCTTTCTATCTCGTCTCGCAAAAGGAACTCTTCCCAAAGAGCTGGTTGAAGACTTTTCTTTACCTTCCGTTCTTGATGGCGCTCGGAATCGGGCTCACCGTCACAAACACGAAAGCGGTGCTGGAAGCGCTTTTCGGCATCCAGTCGTCTTTCAAACGCACTCCAAAATATCGAATCGAAAAGAAATCCGACAGAGCGCAGGCAAGCAAATACAGGCGCAGGCTCGGAATCGTTCCCTGGATCGAGTTGGCCATCGGCGGCTACTTTGCACTTACCATCATTTACGCAGTCACCAACCAGAACTACATCACTGTCCCGTTCTTATTGTTGTTTGTGCTGGGCTATTGGTACACGGGATTGATGTCACTGCTGCAAGGCAGGTTTGAAAAGTTCTCATTGCAGCGCGCCGGCGACCATACAAAGCCATTTCCCGTTGGCGTGTAGCACCTCGAATCATTGCTGCACCTTATTAGGACGCACAGCATCGAAGCCGTTATGGATCTCAAGCTTGCAGGAAAACGCGCACTTATTACAGGCTCCACCGCGGGTATCGGCTTCGCCATAGCAGCAGCGCTCGCGAAAGAAGGGGGCACCGTCATCGTCAACGGACGGACGGTTGATCGGGTTGAAGAGGCGGTCAAGAAGCTGCGCAGCACCGGAATCAAAGGCGCGATCGAAGACCTCACCGCCGACATGGGCACCGTTGCAGGCGCACAACTCGCGGCAGAAAAATTTCCTGAAGTAGATATCCTGGTGAACAATCTGGGGATATTTGAACCGAAGAGCTTCGAGGAGATCAGCGATGCGGATTGGTTCAAATTCTTCGAGGTCAACGTTATGAGCGGAGTGCGCTTGAGCCGCCACTACCTTCCAAAGATGAAGCAGCGCAACTGGGGCAGGATCATTTTTATCTCCAGCGAATCTGCCGTGCAGATCCCGGCGGAGATGATCCACTATGGCATGACCAAGACCGCGCAACTCGCCATCTCGCGCGGACTGGCTGAGACCACCGCTGGCACTAACGTGACCGTTAACACAGTCCTCGCCGGCCCAACGGCTTCTGAGGGAGTCACTGAATTTGTGGACAAGCTCGCTGCGGAAAAGAAGACCGACCGTGCTTCGTTTGAAAAAGAATTCTTCCAAAGCATGCGTCCCACTTCTCTTCTCAAGCGATTTGCCCGGCCAGACGAAGTCGCCGCAATGGTG
>JAOAPL010000264.1 GCA_025462925.1 Acidobacteriaceae bacterium | reverse complement strand
CCACCAGGGCCGTCACTAGACTTGTCACTGCCGCGGTTCGAATCAGTGTGGATCTCATGGCTTTCTCCCTGTGAACGATTGTTGTTCTCATCGCTCACTCTCTCACTCTAAAAAGCTGAGTTGATGCCATGAAGTGCATTGGCAATGCCAAACGTAAGTGAATGAATTAGCGATACTTAGGAAGTTGTGATTAAGGCTGAAGATGTAAAAACTACTCAGGAAGGGACACTAGAGGGGGTTGCGTTTCTGGATTCAAAGAAAGTTTTTTCAATGCCCAACGCGCATGCTCGGCGATATTCGCGTCGGGATCTTTCGCCATCTCTTCTAATAGTGAAATGAATTCGCGATTGCCGCTGTTGCCCATCGCGATCGCGGTATTTCTGCGAACGCCTTGATATTTGGCGCGCTTGATTGGCGATCCGCGAAACATCTCGTTGAATTCTTCCCGGCTCATCTTCGCCAACCAATCGAGCTTCGGAGCGACCAACTCCTCGCGTGTCTGAAATTCTTCCGCGCGTGTAAAAGTAGATCTTGTGTTCCAGGGACATACGTCCTGACATATGTCACACCCAAAAACGTGCTGCCCGATTTGCGCGCGAAACTCCTCGGGAATCTCGCCGCGCTTCTCGATTGTTAGGTAAGCGATGCATCGCCGGGCGTCCATCTTGTAGGGCGCGATCAGCGCGTCCGTGGGACAGGCATCGATACACCGGGTGCAGGAACCACAGCGGTCCGGCGCAGGCATGTTGAGGATCGGCGTTCCGTCTCCAGCAGCGAAATCGATCGACGTGACGATGCTGCCGAGAAAAATCCACGAGCCTTGATCCTGATTGATGATGCAGGTGTTTTTACCTACCCATCCCACGCCGGCATATTTGGCGTAAACCCGCTCTACCAGCGGTCCGGTGTCCACATAGCAGCGCGTCTGCAACGGGGTCTCGGGATGTTGCGATTGCCAGTCACTCTGGATGGCCGCTTCCATAGCGCGCAGGCGGGCAAGAACCGCGTCATGATAATCACTGGCCTTGGGCTTCCCGGCAGAATCGCGTTTGAACCATGCGTATCGTGAGATCCAACCCCGTTCCGGATCATTGATCTCCGTCGAGTACGGCTGGTCGCTGTTGTAATTGATCGCGCAGACGATCACCGACTTCGCCCACGGGGCGGCATGGCTCAGGGCCGAGCGCTTTAGCTCTCCATGCTCGTTACGCGCCTTCAGGTACTCCATTTCGCCGGCCTGCCCCTGCGCAATCCACTCAGGAAAGTATTCCAGCTCGGGAAACCCCTTGTCGGCTTCATCAGGCACGGCTACCACTCCACAAAGGTCAAATCCAGCCTCAGTGGCGCGAAGCTTTATTCCTTCCGCGAAATCTTGTGGGACCCTCACCCCTCTATTATCAGCCATTAAAGCCACTTTTCCGCTGTTCCGGCCAGAAACCTCTACGGCCTGATTTTGAATCTAAGGCTACGAGTGCTGCTGGTTTGAAGCGCACCACTCTTCTGGCCATACGAAGTTGCCCCTGAGCACATTTGAGGTGAAGAGGATGTTCTGTTGGAATTGTGGATACAAGAACGCCGACGACAATAAGTTCTGCGGGGAGTGCGGCAAGACACTCTTGGTCCCCGACGTGCCTCCTTTGCGCCACTCTGCGACATCGGGGCCCACTAATACTGCGCGAACGGATTTGCTGAAGAGCAACCACGAGAATCCAAGGCCGGATTCGCCAGAGCCCGATCTACAGAAGACCGAAGCCGGAATGCGGCCCGCGGAAAATTCTGCAGCGCCTCGAGCCACGGCCAAACTCACCAACCCCCTGGTGGAAGAACCTCGAGTGGTGCGCGAACGACTCTCCGCCGTACAGACCGCGGAAGAGCCGCGACCCATCCCTGAAGCATCGCCTCTGCAGACATTCGCGCGCGACTTCGGAGACGCGCCAGTGCGTTTTACCGAGCATCGCACACGCGCCGCCACTCCCAATGCCGCGGCCATCGACGCCAATCGGATCACCGGGCCCTCATTTCTCGGCCTCAGTGATGAGCCTCGCGTTGCAGAGGACAGCAGCTACCTGCTCGACGAAGAAGAAGGCTCTTCTTCATGGCGCGGATATCTTGCTCTCGCGTTTCTGCTGATCATCGGAGTGCTTGTCCTGCGGCAATGGTCGGAGATGCGCGGGATTGCCAGTGAATTCGCGCAGCGGATGGGAATCGGTGACGCACCCAAGCGAGTCAAGGCGCAGCCCACTGTCTCGGCGAGCAGCGATCAGCCCGGTCAAAATCCGGCTGGAACTACATCGACCGCCGGTGAGAGCGCCAATCCGGCTTCATCTCCAAATGCGAACGCCACCACTCCCACTCAGGAAGTAGCGAAAGCGAAACCGGCAGATTCATTGGCGGGTGGAAAACCGGAAAACGATGCCAATTCGCGCGACAAGTCCGAGTCCGCAAAATCCGAGTCCACGAAGGATGCTGCCGCAAAGGGCAAAGTCAAAGACGAAACAGCTGGCGACGATGACGCCAGCACAACGGAATCGGCCAAAGGCGCTGCCAAGCCTTCGACAAAAGCGACAGCCGCTGCGGCTTCCACATACGACAACTCGCAAGTGGATCTCGCGCAACGCTACTTGCAAGGCAAAGGCGTCCCGCAGGATTGCAGTCGAGGCGTGAGCCTGCTGCGCTCTGCCGCCCGGCAGGCCAATCCCAAAGCACGAATCCAAATGGCGGCGTTGTACATGAGCGGACACTGCGTTGAACAAAACCTGCCGCAAGCCTACTCATGGTTCGCACAAGCCAAGGAACTCGAACCCAACAACGCGTGGCTTGAACGCAATTTGAATTCGTTGTGGTCGAAAATGACGGATGAGGAGAGGCGACGCGTGCTGCGGTAAACACGTTTGGCGCATTTAGCGTCAAGCAGTTCCCGCCCAACCGCCCGCAACTTGTCATCCTGATCGCCTTGCTTCTGGCGCGAAGGAACCTGCGCTTAGCAGCGCCAATTGACATGCAAAAACGGTGCGCCAAAAGCGCCGTAGGCGCGAAATGTTTATAGCTCGCGCGATTCAATGGACGGGAGCCCCGTAGGGGCGGCACAACGAGAAACTAGAAGCCAGAAACGAGAAGCCGCTTCTAGATTCCCAGCTTTTTCACTTCATCGTTGTAATACTTGCGATAAAGAATGTCCCACTCCTGAGTGCCTTCAGGAATGATTCGCTTCTGGCTCTCGATCTTCAACCGCGCGGCGGCGTCGATCTTGGCCTCTGCGGCGAAGAGTTCTTCCAATATCTTGCGGCACTCCATGCGGATGGTATTGCGGTCCTCGATGAAGTCCACATTCTCGACTTCAGCGAGCGAATCGGCGACGGTATGCGCGAGTTTATTGACTTTGTCGCGGGAAAGTCTCACAGCACCGCCTTATATTTCTTCACCAGTTCGTTCTTCACCTTCTTGAACATCTCCTGGTAGCTGGCGCCGCTCACGCGCATCTCGTC
>JAOAPL010000193.1 GCA_025462925.1 Acidobacteriaceae bacterium | reverse complement strand
GCGTGGGACTGCTTTCAGGCGGCTACGGCGACGACGAACTCCACCGCGCCGGAGCTTATCGCGTTTATCAGGATCCCTACGATCTACTGTTGCACTTGTACGAGATTGGAGTGCGAGTCACGGAGATGGATTCGCTCACGAGGCGCAAATGCGCGGCGTGAAACGGAGTACGACATGAATAAGATTCCAGAAACGATGCGAGCAGCGGCCATTGATCGCTTCGGTGACCCCGAAGTGCTCACCGTCCACACACTTCCCGTGCCGGAAATCGATGACAACGAAGTGTTGATCGCGGTTCATACTGCCGGCGTGGGTAGCTGGGATGCGGGCATGCGCGCAGGTTGGCTGCCTGACGGCGAACAGCCGCACTTTCCGCTGGTACTCGGAACCGACGGGTCCGGCCACGTCGCGAAAGTGGGATCACGCATTCGCCGCTTGAAGGTCGGTGAAGAGGTGTATGCATACAGCTTCGCGAATCCGAAGGGCGGTTTCTATGCCGAGTACGTGGCCGTCGTAGCTGAAAAAGTGGCGCACACGCCGAAAGGGCTCGATCTCGAGCACGCTGGAGCAATCGGGACTACCGGACTGACTGCACTTCAGGGCATCGATGACGCGCTGCACGTGAAAAAAGGTGAGAACGTCATCATCCACGGTGCCACTGGCGGACTGGGAACTCTTGCCGTGCAGTTCGCAAAATTGCGGGGCGCTCGCGTTTTAGGTACCGCGAGCGGCGATGACGGCGTGAATCTCGTGCGCACGTTGGGTGCCGATGTTGCGGTAGATGGAAAACGGGAGGACGTCACCGCGGCTGCGCGCAATTTCGCGCCGGACGGTGCGGACGCAATCCTCGCAACCGTCGGGGGAGATTCGCTGGAGCGTTGCATCGATGCTGCCAAACGCGGTGGTCGCGTGGCCTATCCCAACGGCGTTGAGCCTACACCAAAGAAGCGACCCGGCATCAAGTTTGTCGCCTACGACGGCGCCCCGGGCGTCAGCGAATTCGAGCACTTGAACAAAGCGGTTGAAGAGGCCAATCTCCAGGTCCCGATCGCTGCGGCGTTCAAGCTGCAAGAAGCGGCAAAGGCGCACGAACGCCTCGCACAAGGGCATGTGCTAGGAAAAATCGTGCTTCGGATTCGATAACTCCGATTTTCAGCAAAGACAACCATTAGCCAGGCTCCTGAATCTGCTCGGTTAGGGGCTGTCTTCTGTCCGTCTGACCTCCAGCTTCAGCGCTGAAAGAGCGCTCTTCAATGCTGCCCACGTTGAGCACAGCCATCCCGGCAGGCTTTGAACGTATGCGGATTCATGTACGCGGAATCGTTCAAGGGGTGGGTTTTCGTCCTTTTATTTATAACCTGGCACGCCGACTGGGATTGAGCGGCCACGTCTTGAATTGTTCCTCCGGCGTTTCAATTGAGGTTGAAGGAAGTAATGCTGCGCTGCTTGAATTTATCGAACGGATTTCATCTGAGGCGCCGCCGCTCGCGCGCGTTGAACATATCTCTGTGGAGCAGTTGGAGATTTGTGGAGTAGCAGGATTCACAATCCTGGACAGCGTTGAGGAGTCAGGCGAGTTCGTGCTGGTTTCTCCCGATGTAAGTACTTGCGAAGAGTGTTTTCGCGACATTACCGATCCCGCTAATAGAAGATACGCATACCCTTTCACGAACTGCACCAACTGCGGGCCACGTTACACCATTATTCAGGACATTCCTTATGACCGGCCGAAGACGACTATGGCCGGCTTCAAAATGTGCGCGGATTGCCAAGCAGAGTATGACGACCCGGCGAATCGTCGTTTCCATGCGCAGCCGAATGCATGTCCGGCCTGCGGGCCTGCGCTGTCGCTCGCCAATCAGAAGTCGTTCGCGCCGGAAAACGGGCATGGTTTCGCTTCCGGCGGACTGAGTCTTTCCATTCTTCGCGATGCGCGTCAACTCTTACGGCAAGGAAAAATCGGCGCGATACGTGGCCTTGGCGGTTTTCAGTTGGCGTGCGACGCCCAAAACGAAGAAGCCGTTCGTCTTCTGCGTAAACGCAAGCGCAGAAACGACAGGCCGTTTGCAATCATGGCGCGCGATATCGCAGCGGTCGAGAGTTTCTGCATCGTTTCAGATGACGATCGCAAAGCGTTGTTGAGCCCACAGAAGCCGATCGTTATTCTTCAACGGCGTCCGCAATCCGAAACAGCGATTCCTGCCGATGTTTCGCCTCAGAACAATACTATTGGGGTGATGCTGCCCTACACCCCGTTGCATCACGTTTTGTTTGGCGACTCACCCGATTCTCCGCCAGAATTCACCGCACTGGTGATGACCAGCGGCAACATAAGCGAAGAGCCGATTGTCACGAAGAACGACGAGGCTTGGCACAGAATGCACTCCGTGGCCGATTGGTTTCTGTTTCACAACCGCGAGATTTACATGCGAGTGGATGACTCCGTTGTCCGCACCTTTGAGGGAAAGACGAGGGCTCTGAGGCGCTCGCGCGGTTTCGTTCCGCACCCGATCAATCTTGGTATCGATGTACAGGAGGTCCTTGCATGTGGCGCGGAGTTGAAAAACACGTTCTGCTTGACCAAGGAGCGCTATGCGATCCTCAGCCAGCATATTGGAGACATGGAGAACTACGAGACTCTCGTCTTCTTTGAAGAGACTCTGAACCATTTAAAGAAGCTCTTCCGGGTCGAACCGAAAGCCGTCGCCTACGACCTGCATCCCGATTACCTGAGTACAAAATTTGCTTTGAAGATGGACGGACGAACCAAGATCGGTGTGCAGCATCACCACGCTCACATCGCAAGCTGTATGGCCGAGAACGGGCTGCGGGAAAAAGTGATCGGCGTCGCGTTCGATGGCACGGGCTATGGAACCGACGGCCAGGTATGGGGCGGAGAGTTCCTGGTCGCTGACTACACGGGATTCGAGCGGCTTGCGCATTTTCGATATGTCCCAATGGCGGGCGGCAACGCAGCGGTGCGCGAACCGTGGAGAATGGCGTTGAGCCACTTGTACGACGCATCCGCGTCACATGATTTGGATCTCCCGCTACATAAAGAAATTGAACCGAAACGACTATCGCTGGTCGAGAACTTGATCACTCGTCGCATCAACACGGTTCAGACTTCCTCCTGCGGACGCCTCTTCGATGCCGTGGCTTCGATCATTGGCTTGCGGCAGGAAACAAATTTCGAAGGCCAGGCCGCCATCGAACTCGAACAGATCGCGAAAAACGGAATAGATGAACTGTACCCGTTTTCCATTGATGACTCCGAGCCATGGCAGATTGATACCCGGCCAATCATTGAAGCCATTGTCGCCGACATCAAGCGGAATAGGCCAGCGGCGCACATTTCCGCGGTCTTCCATAACACCGTTGCCGAGATCATCGTGGAAGTGTGTCGGCGCATTCGTAGTCGCGGCGGCATCAGAAATGTTTGTTTGAGCGGCGGCACTTTCCAGAACATGTACCTGTTGAAGCGTGCAGTAGTGGGACTTCGAAGTTGCGGCTTTGAAGTATTCCTCCATGCTGAGATCCCACCTAACGACGGCGGCATCTCACTTGGACAGGCCGTGATTGCCAACGAACGACTCCGGCGGGAAGGCTGATATGTGCTTGGGAATTCCAGGAAAGATCTTGGACATCTACGAAGCCAGAGAACTCCGCATGGCAAAGGTGGAATTCGGCGGGATCGTGCGCGAAGCTTGTCTTGAATACGCTCCCGAGGCCAAGGTCGGAGATTACGCGATCGTTCACGTTGGCTTCGCCATCAGCACGGTGAATGAAGAAGAAGCCCGACGCACCTACCAGCTGCTCGAAGACATGGACCAGCTCACCGAACTCGGTGCGCCGATGATCGAAGACAAAAACGACTCGACTGGAGGTAAGGTCACGTGAAGTATGTTGACGAATACCGGAACCATAAGGTCGCAAAGAAAGTAGTCGACGAAATCCGCAGGATCCAGACCCGGCCCTGGGTGATCATGGAGGTGTGCGGAGGGCAAACGCATTCCATCGTCAAGCATGGGTTGGATTACCTGCTGCCCGAAGGCATTGAACTTGTTCACGGTCCCGGATGTCCGGTCTGCGTCACATCTCTGGAGATGATCGACAAAGCGCATGCGATTACCCGCCGTCCGGA
>JAOAPL010000234.1 GCA_025462925.1 Acidobacteriaceae bacterium | reverse complement strand
ACACCATATGCGTCATCGTGTAGCAGGTTGGAAACTTGGACGAAATACGAGTCACCGTCGGGCGCTTTTGCGCAATCTGGTGACGTCGATCATCATGGAAGAGCGCATTGAGACCACGGTCACCAAGGCCAAGGCGATGCGTCCGCACGTGGAGAAGATGATTACGCTGGGCAAGCGCGGCGACTTGGCTGCGCGTCGTCAGGCTCTCGCGTATTTGATGACCGGCGAGTCAGTAAAACGGTTATTCGACACCGTGGCTCCGCGTTTTGGCGACCGCAACGGCGGTTACCTGCGGATCGTCCGCACCGGATTCCGCCAGGGTGATGGCGGCGAGACCGCATTTATCGAATTGCTGGGCAGTGAAAAGTTCGTTGAGCAAAAGCGCGCCAAGAGCACAGAAGCCCGCTCCAAGAAGATGGACGCCGCCAAGAAGCAGTTGGAAGAGGCGGAGAAGCAACAGGGCGAAGAAGAGAAGTAGAGTAGTTCCACCAGATACGACAAGGCCGCACTTCAAAGGTGCGGCCTTTTTCTTGGTTGCGGCACAAACGTCTGCGATGTAAACTTTGTTTACGGAGTTTACAATGTCTACAACTATCTCAGTCCGCGTTGATGCAGAGATCGAAGCACGACTGGCCCAACTTGCCGAGGCCACTGACCGTCCAAAGTCCTGGCATTTGGAGCAGGCTTTGAAGAGCTACCTGGAGTCGCAGGCGTGGCAAGTGGAGAACATTCATAGAGGGTTAGCTGATATTGAAGCAGGCCGACTGCACCCTCACGCTGCTGCGGTTTCAAAGCTCAATAAGTGGGGTAAATCGCCGGTCAAGAGACGGCGTAGATGATCGTATTTTGGACGTCTACCGCTCTCAAGAATCTCGACCAGTTGCATGAATACATCATGGAGGACAATCCGTCGGCTGCGGCAAAGATGGCCCGCTTGATCAGGCATGGGGTGGAGCAACTCGAGTCTTTTCCGGCGATGGGAAGAATTGGCCGGGTTGCAGGCACGCGCGAACTCGTAATCTCCGGAACTCCCTATATCGTCCAGTACACTGTTCGCACCGAATCGGTCGTAATCCTCGGCATAATCCATGCGTCCCGAGCCTTCTAATATCGCCGATCTATCTGCCCCAGCTTCGCTCGATACCTCCCGCAACCTCTACGTCTTCGGCCTCACTTCTCTTCTCAATGACACTGCCTCAGAGATGGCCTATTGGCTTTTGCCTGCATTTCTCACCACGCTAGGAGCAGGCCCGCAGCAGCTAGGCATCATCGAGGGGATCGCCGAAAGCGTCGCCGCCGGGGCCAAGCTTTTTTCTGGCTACTTGGCAGACAGAGTTCCGCGACGAAAGCCGCTGGTGGTTGCTGGATACGTGATCGCGAACGCTGTGAAGCCGTTGCTCGCGCTGACGACATCGTGGGTGCAAGTTCTGTTTATCCGTTTCGCAGACCGGACAGCGAAGGGTATCCGCGGTGCTCCCCGCGATGTGATGCTTGCAGAATCTGTCGATCCCAAGAAGCTGGGAGCTGCCTTCGGATTGATGCAATCGATGGATTCTGCAGGTGCGATACTCGGCCCGCTACTGGCTCTTTGGATCGTGGGACACAGTTCAGCGGGAGTGCGTGGCGTCTTCTGGGCTGCGGCCGTGCCGGGCTTCCTGTGCGTTTTGGTGGTCTCGTTGTTTACGAAGGAGACGAAGAGGAAGCAAGCCGAAGCGAAAGACCGTCAACTCATCAGTCCACTCAAGTTTAGCGGCGTCCATTTGCCGGGAGCGTTTTATTACATGCTGGCGGTGGTGACACTGTTTTCCATCGGAAATTCGAGTGACATGTTTCTCGTTCTTCGGGCGCAGGATACAGGGATTGCAGTCCGATACGCGCCGCTACTCGGTCTGGTATTTAATTCCACCTACACGTTGGCTTCGTGGCCGGCGGGAAAGTTGAGCGACCGCGTACCGAAGAACGTAGTAGCCGCGGCGGGATATCTGGTCTTTGCCATTGCGTACTACGTTTTCGCAAAAGCTCCGTCTGAACGAGCGCTTTGGGTGACCATGGCCGGATACGGACTCTTCTACGCATTGACGAACCCTGTGTTGCGAGCGCTGGTAGTCGAGCGGGTGACGCCGGAGTCGCGGGGCAGTGCGCTCGGGATTTTCTATTTTGCGACGAGTATCGCAACGCTTTTCGCCAGTGTCCTTGCCGGATATCTGTGGAGAAATTTCGGGGCACCCAGCACGTTTTATTTGTCGGCGGCGCTGGCCCTTGTGTGCGCGGTATTGCTTCTCGTAAATCCCGCTACATCAGTGCGCCGCAGTCAGCCGATCAGTTAGAAAGTCTTTACGGCAGGAGGGCGGTTTCGCTTGCCTGAAATCGCAGCGACGATCACGAGCTGCATGAAGAAGGCGCCTATCATGTCGAGCAGAACGTCCTTGGCCACCCCGGTGCGTCCGGGAGTAAACAACTGGTGGATCTCGTCAGCCGATGAAGTGAGCAGACAAACTGCGAGGGCCAGGAGCATCCATCTCCAACGCCAACCGTCCGAGTGAGAGCTCCCTCGCCAAGCACGGAAGAAGAGCCCGCTCAGGGTTGCGTAAGCGATGAAGTGCGCTGATTTGCGAACCAGGAAGTGCAAGAACTCAAATTGCGCGCCAGTAAGGTGGAGGTGCAGTACATTCAGGATATGAATGAGCACACTGCCGGTATGAGTCGCGGAAAATTTTTCCGTCGAGAATGCGGCTATGGCTCCCAGCCAGACTAGCGCGGGGCCCCAATAAAAAACGATCTCGCCAATTCGATTTCGCGAAGCAAGCGGACGATGTTGGATCGGGACGGGAACAACGAGACGTTCAGAACTCAAGAGAGATAGTCACTTCCCAAATAAAATGTGATGCCGCGGGTCGGAAGGGAGTTACTCCAACCGGTAGTTCGGCGCTTCACGCGTGATGATCACATCATGTACGTGGCTTTCGCGGAGTCCTGCGCCACTGATGCGAATGAAACGCGCTTTTTGCTGCAATTCGCAAATGGTGTTGCAGCCCACGTATCCCATGCCGGAGCGTAATCCGCCGACCAGTTGATGGACCATTCCGGAGAGAGTGCCGCGATAGGGAACGCGTCCTTCGATGCCTTCCGGCACCAGTTTTGAAAGGCGATTCTGAGCTTTCGTCTCACCGCCTTCGTCGGTGGCTAACATCCCGGTGGATGCATCGCCCTCACTTTGCGAATATCGTTCGCTCGACCCTGCGGCCATGGCGGAGAGAGACCCCATTCCCCGATACGACTTGAATGTGCGTCCCTGGTAGAGAATGGTCTCGCCCGGGCTCTCCTCCGTCCCGGCGAAGAGCGAGCCGATCATCACGATGCTGGCGCCAGCCGCGAGAGCCTTGGTGACGTCGCCAGAAAACTTAATGCCTCCGTCTGCGATGACGGGAACGCCAGCATCTTTGCATGCGCGATAGGCTTCGGCGATGGCGGTGATCTGCGGCACGCCCGCGCCGGTAACGATGCGCGTAGTGCAGATGGAACCTGGCCCAATGCCGACCTTCACGGCATCCGCTCCAGCTTTCACGAGCTCGCATGCGCCTTCAAAAGTTCCAACGTTGCCCGCAAGCAGATCTATTTCCGGAAGCTTCGCTTTAACGGCTTTGATCGCTTCGATGACGCGCGATGAATGTCCGTGTGCGCTGTCGATGGCGAGGACGTCTACTTTGTTGCGTGCCATCTCCTGCGCACGTTCGAGGAAGTCTCCGGTGGCGCCAATGGCTGCGCCCACTCGCAGGCGTCCCTGCTGGTCCTTGGCGGCGAGGGGATAACGCAATTTTTTCTGGATGTCTTTGACCGTGATCAGACCCTTGAGAACGTACTTGTCATCGACGACCAGCAATTTCTCCACGCGATGCTTGTGCAGGATAGCTTCGGCCTCGGTCAGAGTGGTGCCCACGGGAACGGTGATGAGGTTTTCCTTTGTCATCACTTTGCTGATGGGAATGTCAGTGCGGGATTCAAAGCGGAGGTCGCGATTGGTCAGGATGCCCACAAGCTTTTTGTTCTTGGTGATGGGCACACCGCTGATCTTGTACTTGCGCATGACTTCGAGCGCGTCAGAGATCTTGTCGTCCGGCGACATGGTGACGGGATCAACGATCATGCCGCTTTCTGAGCGCTTTACCTTGTCCACTTCACTGGCTTGCTCTTCGATCGAAAGATTGCGGTGGATGATGCCGATGCCGCCTTGCTGGGCAAGCGCGATCGCCAGACGAGATTCGGTCACGGTGTCCATGGCAGCGCTGATGATGGGGATATTCAGTTCGATGTGCCGCGAGAGCCGCGTCGCGGTGTTTGCCTGCGCGGGTACAACGTCAGAGTAGCCGGGCAGCAAGAGAACGTCGTCAAAGGTAAGAGCTTCAGGGACAGGGAAATGAATCATAGGGAATTGTCCATTTTAGCATTCAGTTCTGCCTTCGGGGCTCATGCTGGCAACCTTCGTTGTTCTGTAAGTTCTCCAATTTGATTAGCTCTAATAATCCACAACTGCCCGACGCGCGTTCGACCCGCAGAGCTCAGAGATTCATCATGAGTAACGCCTCCCGTTTCATTTATTTGCCGTACATCATTGTTCTCCTTCTATGTTGGCTAACCTTCGTCGGATGCGGGGGCGGAGGAAGCAGCAGCGCAGCTCCCAATCCCACCGGTAGTGCGGGAATCAACACCGGTACACCGCCGCCTAGTACCACCACTCCATCGCCGAATCCTCCGACCCCAACCCCGACACCAAGCCCGTCCCCCACTGGCACTTCGTCGCAGCAATTCATATACGTTGCAAGCACCACGGCTGGCGCGATCTTTGGGTTTCGCATAGACCGGTTCACGGGAGCATTGACAGAGGTGCCCGGCTCTCCTTTTTTCGCTCCATTTGCACCGGTGCTGATGAAAGCAGTAGGAAGGTTCCTTTTGGTCGGCAACGCGGATCCCAGTCAGACGAACTCGCTAGCCGAATTCAGCATTGATCCTTCGACGGGAGGGCTCATGTTAATACTGACTTCTAACCCACTTTCAGCTATCTTTCAGCCCGGCCCATTTTTCGAGGGACCAACCGCCCAATTGAATCTGAACAATACTGTGGTTGATAGTTCCGGGCGACTGTACATCTCCGGGAGAAAGCCGGCTCAGTCTTTCACCGGTGGAGACACAAATGCTATCGGAAGCTTAACAATGGATGCGCAAGGGAACTTGCAGACCGTGTCGAGCTCTCCGTTTGCCTTTCAAGTCAATGGCGCTATCGCCTCACCCGGGCCACTGGCGCTTGATCCCGCAGGGCGATTTCTGTACGCGGTGATGAGAGCTTGCCTTCTGGCTCCATGCCCTGGAGACACGCCCCCGTCAAATGTACTGGCCGCAATCAACCGGATGGCCGACGGCGGGCTCGATGCATTTGCGCCTGGATCTCCCTTAAGGATCGCGCACTTCTTCCTCACCTCACACGACCGTTGCTTTACACCGTCGTCTCTCGCCATTCATCCATCGGGAAAGTTTCTGTATTTGGAGTGTCCGGGTGACGACGTCACTACTCCTCTAACCGGAGGCAGCGGCCCTGTGCATAGTGGCAGGGCCTTTGCGATACAGGCCTACCAAGTGGACCCAAACGGTGGCACATTGCTGGAGACATTTGATTGTTGTGAGACCCTGGCCATACTGAACGGAGTATTGATGCAACCGCAGGGCAATTTTCTATTGGCGCTTACGCAAGGAGTGAGCGTCTTTTCTATAAATCAAAATACTGGATTCTTGACGCAAGTAGCAGGCTCTCCTTTCGCCCTTGCGTCAGGAGATTTTTCTACTCAGCTATTCCCGCAGATGTTCACCATCGATAAAACAGGCAGCTTTGTTTACATCGTGAGAGGAAGCGACTTGACGGTAGCTTCATTGTCATTGAATGCAAGCACAGGGGCGTTGACAGAATTACCAGGCACTACCCGGTCGTTAGGCCCTGGAGGCTCTCAATTCTCGATGCAAATAGCGCAACCTTGATTTGTGCGAATCTCGCCTCGAACTAAACACTAGGTACATTGCTGACGCAATGGCAGAATGAACCTTGCGCATTTCAGCCATTCTGTTGAAGTTCTGTCTCGCGGCGAGTCTCACTGCGATGGCGATCGCCCCTTCGTCGCTTTTCGCCCAACAACCTTTTAATACTGACGACGCCGACGTCACCGATTACCACAAGCTGCACATGGAGGTTGGCAATGAATACGACACGCTCCAGAGAGTCAGCTTCCCCAACTTGCGGCAGAACACGGCCAACGTGAAGTTTGCCTACGGGATAGCGAAGCACGTGGAGATAGGGTTGGACGAGCAATTGATTAGCATCTTCAATGCTCCCAATTCTTCGGTCCCGCGAAAAGCCGTTGGGTATGGCGACATCGACTTCTCAGTGAAGTACAACTTCTACCGAGAAAAAGAACATTCGCTTATGCCGGCGATGACGATGAGCGCCGCATTTGAGTTCCCCACCGGCGATGCGACGCGTCAGTTGGGGTCGGGCCTCACGGACTATGCCTTCAATCTCATCAGTCAGAAATCACTCACTGACAAGACCAAACTGCGGATGAACACCGGGTTCGTACTCGCTGGTAACTCGCAGACCGGTGTCGTCGGCATCACCACCCGTGGCACGGTATACACGGGTGCGGCGTCGCTGGTGCGCGACTTCACTCCAAAGTTCAAGCT
>JAOAPL010000231.1 GCA_025462925.1 Acidobacteriaceae bacterium | reverse complement strand
GCTGGCGGTCGCACGATTTACAGCATCTCCGCAAAAAAAGCGATCCAGTTCAAAGGCAGCCAGAAGGCCGCGCTGAATGACGTTCGCATCATCGTTTACGGTCGCGGAGAGGGAACGGAAAAAACCGCTGGCTCCACCTACGACCAGATCTACGGCAAGGAGTTCGATTACGACGCGTCCACCGGCGAGGTAAAAGCGGCCGGGGACGTGATCATCGATCTGGAAGCGAAGGGCAAGCCCGGGGTGGATCCCGCCGAGTCGGGTACCACCTCAGCGCCAATCCACCTGAGGACCAGCGGACTCACATTCAACCAGAAGACAGGGATGGCGCAGACGGACCAGAAAATCGAGTTCGCGTTGCCGCAGGCGCGCGGGTCGGCTGTAGGCGCCGTGTATGACTCGAAAGATATGGCGCTGCGGTTGAAGTCGAACGTGAAATTACAAACCGCGGCAGCTCCGGCTAAACCTCATTCTTCTGCCGCCTTCGGCCCCGCCAACGTCACTGCGGAGAATGCCGTGCTTCAGGACAATCCGCGCGAAGTTGTGTTGAACCAGGTGCGTGTGACCGACGCGACCAACAAGGATGCACGGGACCTTACCGCAGACAGGATCAAGATCTCCCTACATGACGACAACACAGTGGACAACGTGATTGCGAGCGGAAACGTGAATGCAGTCGCGGGCAGCAAGATAGGCGGCGACGGTTCCACGCATGTTCAAGCCTCAGACGCGAAGTTCTCGTTTGGCGATGACAACAACATTAAAAATGCGATGCTCACGGGGAACGTAAAGCTCGACTCGACGGGAGCGTCGCCGATGAAGGCCACAGCCGGACGCGTAGTCATGGACTTCGTCGGAAAGAACCAGATCGCGAAGGTGCATGCAAGCGAGGGTGTGCAGTTGCAGCAAGGCAAGGTGTCGAACGCAAAAGCTGGCGCAGCGAACCTGCAAGAGACGCAAATCCAAGCCGACGCCATGGATTTCTTCATGAAAGCTGGAAATCGGCTCGACCGGGCCGTGACTTCCGGCGCTTCGCAGATCGTGCTGAACTCTGATCCGACAGCGGCTTCAGCCAAAGCTAAGTCAGCTGGCGGATCACGCACGGTGATCACCGCGAATCGCTTTGAAGCCGGATTCGGCGCAAACAATCGTCCTCAGTCCTTGCACGGCACGGGCGACACGAAGATCGTCTCGTCGGGCGTTCCGGGTGCTCCTGACCGGATCAGCACCAGCCGCGAACTCTTTGCGCAATTTGATCCTGTCCGCAACGGAGTCACTAGCGTCACGCAAGAGGGCGACCTGAAATATTCAGAAGGGCAACGCACCGCTTCCGCGGACCGCGGCCGCTACATCACCGCAGAGGATACGCTCGCTCTCACAGGGAGCGTTCGAGTACAGGACACAGCTTCCGGCCTCAGCCTTACCTCGGATGCTGCGAATATGAATCGCAGGACGGGAGAGTACACCGCCAACGGCAATGTGAAGTCGACTTACAACCAGATGAAGGCCAATCCCAGTGGCGCGATGCTGGCCTCGCAAGGCGGGGATCCGATTCACGTGACAGCGAAATCAATGGCCGCGAATGGCAACGCAGATATTGTGCGATACACCGGTGGCGCGCGACTCTGGCAGGGCGCGAATCTGGTGCAGGCTCCGGTCATCGTCTTCGATCGCGGACATCGCTCTCTCACCGCTTTGAGTGAAGCTGCCGACTCAAAAGCACCCGTAGTCGAGACCGTTTTCGTTCAGACTGATAAGTCCGGCAAGGTAACTCCCATTACCATAAAAGCTGCCAAGCTCACGTACTCCGACAATGACCGTCGCGCGCGGTTTGAGGGTGGCGTGCAGGCCAAAACCTCTGACACGACCATGACCGGCGAGCACGTAGATATCCTTTTGCGGCCAAAATCACAAAAAACTGCATCTACTCAGGAGTCGGCTAGCCAAGTGGATCAGATTGTCGCCGAAGGTCCTCTTGTGATCGAGCAGCAAAACCCTGTCCGCAAAGCCACCGGGCAGCACCTGATTTACACGGCGAGTGAGGGCAAATTCATCCTGACCGGAGAGCCAGGAAAACCGCCTAGCATTTTTGATGCCGAACGGGGCAATGTGACGGGCGATTCGTTGACTTTCTACAATCGCGATGATAGGGTGCAGGTAGGGAGTGGCGAATCCTCCCGCACTGTAACTCGCACAAGGATCAAGGACGAGAGCAAACCCTGATGCAGACCCTTTCGACCGACGAGATTGGCAAATCTTATCGTGGACGGAGGGTGGTCAATGGCGTCAATCTCCACGTAAAACAGGGCGAAGTCGTTGGTTTACTGGGGCCTAATGGCGCCGGTAAGACCACCACCTTCTACATGATCGTGGGTCTGGTGCCCCCGGATTTCGGCAGAATACTGGCTGACGAGCAGGACATTACCGGGGTTCCCATGTACCTGCGGGCGCGCAATTATGGCATCAGTTATCTGCCCCAGGAACCCTCGGTCTTCCGCAAGCTAAGCGTCGAAGAAAATATCATGGCGGTGCTGGAAGCCCAGCCCACTTCCTGGCATGAGCGCAAGCAAAAGATGGAAAAGCTCATCGACCAGCTTGGGCTTGGCCACATCCGCAAGACGCAAGGATACGCGCTCTCAGGCGGCGAGCGTCGCAGGGTGGAGATTGCCCGGGCCTTGTGCATCTCGCCGACCTTTATTCTGCTGGACGAGCCGTTTTCTGGAATCGATCCCATTGCGGTACTCGATCTGCAGAAGATCATTTTCGATCTGAAGGCCAGTGGCATCGGCGTGCTGATCACTGACCATAATGTGCGGGAAACACTCAGCGTCACTGACCGCGCTTACATCATCAATGAAGGTAGGATTTTTCGCACTGGAACTCCGGAACAACTAGGAAATGATCCGGAAGTCAAGCGGGTTTATTTAGGCGAGAGTTTTTCTCTGGTATAGGGAAATGCCTTGAGGTCAAAGTGGCAGCAATCGGTTACTCTGAAGTTGTGAACGGATTGCGATCAAAGTTGTAAGGGGAAAATGGCTCTACTTCAGAACAAACTAAATCTTCGGGTCTCGCAGAAACAGATCCTCACTCCGGGTCTGGTCCAGATGGTGAGCGTGCTTGCGTTGAACAAGCTCGAACTCAAGGACATGATCACGGCGGAGATTGTAGAGAACCCGGTTCTGGAAGAGCTGGAAGAATCGTCGATCTCTCTGGAAGAGATCGCGCGTAAGGAAGAAAACGTCGAGCGCACCGAAGTGGCCGACGAGCAAGTCACCCAGGGCGACAAGAACGATCCGTTTGACGAGATCGATTTCGGCTCGTTTTTCCGCGATTATTTAGATCCCGGCCATCGTACTCACTCTGACATCGAATCGCTCGAACGGCCTTCGTTCGAGAATTTCCTCTCCCGTCCCACCACGCTGACTGACCACTTGATGTGGCAACTCGGATCGCTTTCCGTCAGCAAACATGTTCGCGAGGCCGCCGAGCGCATTATTGGTAACCTGAACGAAGATGGTTATCTCACCGCCAGCGACGACGAACTTCAGGGACTGGTGGCGCTGAAAGAGCCGGAAAAACCGGCTGTGCCCAAGAAGAAGAGAACGCCGCTCGCCGATTTTGCGGAAATTGCTTCCGAAGATAGCGCCGAAGATTTAGCCGCAATCGATGTGAAATCGGGCATTGCGGTTGAAGAAGTAAATCTTGCGGACGTTGAATCGGAGTCGGAGGGCTACAACGATCCGGAGATTGATTCCAGCGCATATCACTCTGAGAGTTCGGCATTGCACCTGGTTTCGCGGAATCAACCCGCTTCGATACCGACCACCCCGGTTGTTCACGCGGAAATTCCGGCCATGCGTCAGGTCTCGTCGCCTGCAACCTTGGTGGTTTCGCGCGAAGTAATGCAAGAGGCGCTGACGCTGGTGCAGACGATGGACCCGATCGGCGTTGCTGCCCGCGACTTACGCGAGTGTCTGCTACTCCAGCTTCAACATCATCTGCAGTTGCATCAGCACGCAAAAGGCGACGCAGCCGCAAACGGAAGCGGCGAAGTTTTGTCCGACGCCATCGCGATCGTTGACAATCAGCTGCGTCCGCTCCAGAACAAGCAATACAGAGAGATTGCAAAAGCCATCGGACGTCCGCTGGAAGCCGTGATGCAGGCCTTCGATTTCATCCGCACCCTCGATCCCAAGCCCGGCTCCCGCTACAACCAGAGTGACGCCCGGCTGATCGAGCCTGACGTCGCGTTCGTCAAGCAAGGTGACGAGTGGCTGGTGATGATGAATGAGGACGACGTCCCGCAGCTCCGTCTGAATCCGACCTACAAGCGGCTGCTACATAAGGAAACGGCAGAAAAAGATGTTCGCAATTACGTAAAAGAGCGGTATAAATCAGCCATACAGCTCATCAAGAACATCGAACAGCGCAAGCAGACGATCCTGAAAGTCTGTTACAGCATCATTGAGCGCCAGCGGGATTTCCTGGAGCACGGGATTGACCATCTCAAACCCATGATGATCAAGGAAGTGGCGGAAGAGATCGGGGTCCATCCCTCCACCGTTAGCCGCGCTGTCTCCAGCAAATACACGCACACACCACAAGGCGTCTTCGAGCTCCGATACTTCTTCAGTGAAAGTGTGAACGGGCCTGAGGGCGGCGGAACGTCTCTGCTGATCCTGAAGCGGCGCGTGAAGAAACTGATTGAAGAAGAAGATCCGGCTCACCCGCTGACGGACGACCAGATCACCCGGGTTCTGCAATCACAAGGCATTCAGGTCACGCGCCGTACGGTGGCCAAGTACAGGGAAGACATGCGCATTCCCAGCACGCACCAGCGCAGAGTCAAAGACTGAGGTGAAAAGAAGCGTTTGGTAAGCGCTGTCGTACTGAAACTGTCAGTAAAGCAAGCGCCGCTCCACCTGGAAAGCAGTTCCAGGCGCCGGTCCCCCAATTAGTCGCACCAACGATTTCGAGGAGGGAACCACATGATCGTAGAATTCACCGGCAGGCAGTATGAAGTCACTTCCGCAGTCCGCAAGCAAGTTGAGCACGGGTTGGAAAAGCTGCAAAAAATCCTCGGCAAGACCTTCGATACTCACGTGATCCTCGCGACAGAAAAGAAACGCAACATCGCCGAGATCACCATTACTATCCGCAATAATTCATTCGTAGGCATGGCCGAAGCGGCAGAGATGTCGCAGGCCGTCGGCGAAGCCATTGATAAAGTCGACCGTCAGGCAGTCAAATACAAGTCCAAGTTCCGCGCCAGAAAGCGCTCTGCGCGGAAGGCCAGCGCGTCCGCGGCGTGGAATGGTCAGGCGGACGGCCAGGCGCCCTCAGAACAAAAGATGGCGGTGGGAATTTCAGAGAGCACAGCCGTCGATGTGGTGATCCATTCTTTTCCCATGACTTCGCGAGTGACCGAAGCCCATGTGGTTCGGTCGGATGAGGCGGTTGCGCTGAGGCCGATGACCGTAGAAGAAG
The DNA here is from genome assembly GCA_025462925.1 of Acidobacteriaceae bacterium. Classification (GTDB taxonomy): domain Bacteria; phylum Acidobacteriota; class Terriglobia; order Terriglobales; family Acidobacteriaceae; genus JAICLA01. The sequence goes on along the minus strand of JAOAPL010000231.1, from coordinate 7,693 downwards.
CCGTCAAAGAGGCCGAATTCCGCGATCGCGAGGTCTTCGTTTTCCGCGACACGCAAGGCAAAGTGAAAGTCTTGCACAGGAAACGAAACGGCAAGATGGAACTGATCGAAGCGCCGTAATTCAAAACAGGTCTTCAATATTGGGGCACAGCGATGTGCCCCAATTTTGTTTCTATTATTCAATTGACAGCGAACTCCTGCTGCGGATATCGTTCCCGCTCTTAGCCCGCCAGGAGATAAAGCATGGAATCGCTAGTGCACGAAAAGGAAAAGATTTATTTCACAAGCTCTGTCGTTGTGAGTGCCTTGATCTATATAGGCTTGGCTGTTTCGGTGGTGGGTCTTTTCTATGTCGCACTGGGCCTATTGGTCGCAGTAGTTGCACAGGGGATGCTGATGGGCGGCATTAGAGGGAATAGCATTCGCATTTCTCCACAGCAATTTCCTGAGATTTATGCGATCACCGAGGGGCTCGCTCAAAAGATGTCCGTGGTACCGACCCCCGACGTTTACATTGTCCAGGCGGGCGGATTGCTGAACGCATTCGCGACCAGATTCCTGGGACGAAACTTTGTCATTATTTATTCAGATGTTTTTGAATTGGCTTATCGCAAGGGAGAATCCGAGCTAGCCTTCATTATTGCTCATGAGCTTGCACATATAAAACGGAAGCACTTGATCTGGCGCATCGTGCTGATGCCCGCAGTTTTCATTCCTTATCTTTCCACCGCATATTCCCGGGCCTGCGAGTACACCTGTGATCGTTTTGGAGCCCATTTTGTGCCACAAGGCGCAATGGGCGGACTTCTAGTGCTGGCAGCCGGGAAAAAGCTTTATCAGCACGTGGACAGTGCAGCGTTCGAATCACAGGTTCAAAGCGAGACAGGTTTTTGGGTGTGGTATGCCGAAATCTTTTCAACTCATCCAAATCTGCCGAAGAGAATTCAAGCTGTTCGACAACAGATCGGCGCTGCCCCCGTCACAAGTTCATCGGCTACTGCTGCAGGCATTTGATTTCGGCGGGAGATATTGAGAGACTTTAGACGAATCTCATCCGAAACAAGGCTGGCATTCAAGTGTTAACATCTTGACCATGCCCTCCCGGCAAAAACCAAAGAAAAAATCGAGCGCTGTTGGCCGACTCAAAGGCACTTCGAAGAACGGTACGCGTCGTTCGCGCAATGAGTTGGTGGTTATCACCGGGATGTCGGGGTCGGGCAAAGCCTCGGTACTCAAGGCCTTTGAAGACCTTGGATACTACTGCGTTGATAACCTTCCTATCGAATTGATCCCGCAATTTGCCGAACTGGCGCAGAACTCCGAATACGAACGCACCGCGCTGGTCGTCGACATCCGCGAAGGTAGCCAATTTCGCAAGCTGCCCAGCATTTTGAAATCGCTGAAGAACAGATTGCAGACCAAGGTGATTTTTCTGGAGGCTTCAGAAGACGCGCTGATCCGCCGCTTCAGCGAGACGCGGCGTCCGCATCCGCTGGGAAAATCGCAAACCGTGTCGCAAGCGATTGCGACTGAGCGCGAGCAGCTCAATGAGATCCGTAACGCATCGGACTTCATCATCGACACGTCCAAGTTCAATGTCCACGACCTGCGCGCCCATGCATTGGATAAATTCCGCAGAAATGCCGGCGAGAATGTTATCGCCGTCTCCTGCCTTAGTTTCGGCTACAAGCACGGCGTCCCGCAGGATTGCGACCTTCTTTTCGATGTTCGCTTTCTGCCGAATCCGCACTTTATTCCCGAACTGCGGCCGTTCACGGGGCGGGATGCCAAGGTCGCCAAGTATGTGCTCTCATTTCCGCAATCGAGAGAGTTCATTGACCGCGTCTCAAAGATGCTGATTTACCTGCTGCCGCACTATGTGAAGGAAGGCAAGAGCTACCTGACGATCGGTTTCGGATGCACCGGCGGACAGCATCGCTCGGTGTTGATCGCCGAAGAGGTGCGTAAGCGACTCGCCGCAGCGAAATACAACGTGAGCGTCACCCATCGCGATTCACCGGAATAAGGCAGGCTTTAGCACTGAGCATTTAGAGGCAGCTTGCCGTTCTGACTAGACCCCCACCAATAAGCGCTCACGCCATTCGCGGCTAGATGCTAAGAGCTGCAGCTAACTGCTATAGAATAGCCCTTTCGCTCTCATGCACAGAATTCTCCGACTCCTGCGCTATGTCCGCCCTTATGGGCTGCATCTGCTCGCGTCCGTGTTGCTCATGGCGCTGGTCGGGCTATTTGACGCGTTTCGGGTACTGCTGATTCGCCCCATATTCGATCGCGTGCTGGATCCCACTACCCACACAGGCGGCATCGACCTTTTTACGATTCCCGGTACTAACCACAGCTTCAACTTGCAGCAGTTTGTGCCTTCTCATTTCCACAATGACTGGACTGTTGTGGCTTTTGCGCTGGTCGCCGGAACGGTGCTGAAGGGCATCTGCGATTATCTGGGCACCTATCTGGTGAACTATGCCGGGTTCGGAATGATCACGGATCTGCGCAATGATCTTTACGACGCCGTCCTGCGCAGGTCAGTCGGATTTTTCGGCCGCCATTCGACCGGTAATCTGCTGTCCACGATCATCAATGACATTGAACGAGTGCAGTTTGCGATGTCGTCGGTATTGGGCGAATTTCTGCAGCAGCTCTTTACGTTGATCTTCACGGCAGGCGTCGTCATTGTGCTTGGGGGCAAGCTGGCGTGGGTGTTGGTGCTGTTCATCCCATTCATTGTTTTTTCAGCGGGGAAGATCGGCCGCAGGGTCCGCACCACCACGCGCAAGGGACAGGACAAACTCGCAGACATCCAGCACATCCTGCACGAGACCATCACCGGCAATCGTATCGTGAAGGCGTTTGGCATGGAGTCCTGGGAGCTGGCGCGATTCCGCGGCGCGGCGAGAAAACTCTTCCGCGCAAATCTGCGGTCCGTTCGTGCGCAGGCGCTGAGTTCGCCACTGATGGACATCATCGGCGCGGTGGCAATCGCGATGCTTTTGATGCTTGGTCGCGACAAGATCAAAACTGGTCTGTTTACTGCCGGCGGCTTTCTTACTTTCATTGTCGCGGTCTTCAAGCTGTACGACCCCGTTCGGAAATTCGCGCAGTTCAATAACAACTTCCAGCAGGCGATGGGGGCGTCGTCTGAGATTTTCAAGTTTATGGACGCGCAGGACGACGTAAAGGAGAGGCCCGGCGCCCTCGCGCTGAACGGATTTAAGGACAGTGTCCGCTTCGAGAACGTGGGATTCTCCTACACTGACGATAACGGCCGAACGCAGCAGATCATCCGCAACGTTAATCTCAACGTGCAAGCAGGAGAGGTGATCGCATTCGTCGGCTCCAGCGGTGCAGGTAAGACGACCCTCGCGAACCTGATTCCACGGTTCTTCGATGTCGATGGCGCTTACGACGGCAATGGCAATCGCAGTGGCGGGCGGCTTTTGATCGACGGCCACGACCTTCGCGATCTGACGCTCGCTTCGTTGCGGGCGCAGATCGGCATCGTTACTCAGGAGACCATCCTCTTCAATGACACGGTGCGGAACAACATCGCTTATGGACAGCCGGGCGTCTCCAACCAGCGCGTGATCGACGCCGCCAAAGCGGCACTGGCGCACGACTTCATTATGCGCATGCCTAATGGGTATGACAGCGTCATCGGCGAGCGCGGCACCCGCCTTTCCGGCGGCGAGCGCCAGCGCGTTGCCATCGCCCGCGCCTTGCTGAAGAACGCGCCCATCCTCATCCTCGATGAAGCTACTTCGTCGCTCGACACCGAATCAGAGTCGCTGGTGCAATCGGCATTACAGAACCTGATGGAGGGCAGAACGGTATTTGTGATCGCGCACCGACTCTCAACTGTCCGTCATGCCAGCAGGATCGTGGTTTTGGAAAAAGGTACGATTGCCGACGAGGGTTCACACGATGAGTTGGTCGCGCGGCTTGGGACTTACAAACGTCTCTACGATTTGCAGTTTGTGGACATAGGATAGGAAAAGCTCATGCCCATACGATCGATGACCGGATTCGCGCAGGTACGCTCCCAGATTGCCGTCGCTGCTAACGACTCAAGCGAACAACTCGCGTTCACGTTGTCATTGAAGTCGGTAAATCATCGCTATCTCGACCTCCAGATGCGCATGCCTTCTGATACAGATGGCTTGGAGATGAAGCTGCGTCGTTTGCTTAAAGAACGGGTCGCCCGCGGACACGTCGACCTCACACTGAGTATCGATCGCGGCACCGTCGGAGCAATGCAATTGAACAAAGATATGGTCGCAGGATACGTGAGGGCGTTCCGCGACGCGGCCAAGGAATTCGCGGTCGTCCCCGCCGAGCCTGATCTCAACGCCATCCTCAGAATGCCCGGAGCGCTTACCGGAGCTGTGGGCGTGATGGATGGGGCCTTTGAAAATGCCGTGCTCGCGCGCGCGGAGGAAGCAATTGTCCGCTTGAATGAGATGCGCGAGGAGGAAGGCCGCGGGATGGAGCACGAGCTGCGTCGGCGAATGGCTGCCCTTTCCAGTGTGACGGATGAAGTTGCGCAATTGCGTTCGGCGGTCTCGCGCGCTTATCTGGAGAAAGTACAATCGAGGATGAATGAGCTTATCGCCGGGAAGGCCGATGCCGACCGCATCTTGCAGGAAGCGGCGATGCTCGCCGAGCGCAGTGATATCGAAGAAGAGCTGGTGCGGTTGAAGACCCACATCCGGCATTTTCTCGGCCTGTTGGACACGGGCGGGGAGGTCGGGAAGAAGCTCGATTTCCTCTTACAGGAGCTGAATCGCGAGGCCAACACGCTGCTCTCGAAAACGTCTGGCGTTGCGGGCGAAGGGCTGCGCATCACTGAGTTGGGCCTGGCAATGAAATCGGAGATTGAGAAGGCGCGCGAACAGATTCAGAATATTGAATAGCAATTACAACCTACGACCTAAAATGGCAGGCATCCTCTTTATCATTTCCGCGCCCTCCGGCTCCGGCAAGTCAACGCTGGTGAACGAACTGCGCCGGATCGTTCCCAACCTGGAGTTTTCCATCTCCTACACCACGCGCGCCCCGAGAGGCAGTGAGCGCGACGGCATGGAGTACTACTTCATTACCCGCCAGGAATTCGAGCGGATGATCGCGCAGGATGAATTCCTTGAGCACGCAGAAGTCTTCGGAAATTACTACGGTACGGCCAAGCGGTTTCTTCGCGAAGCTGCCACCCGGGGCAATGATTTGTTGCTTGATATTGACGTTCAAGGTGCCGCCCAGGTGAAGTCCAGCATGAAGAATTCGGTGGGGATATTGGTCCTACCGCCCTCCCGGCAGGTGCTGGAACGCCGCCTGCGAAACCGCAGTATCAGCGAGGGATCGGTGTCAGACGAGGTCATCGAACGCCGCCTGACCGAGGCGCGAAAAGAAATTGAGAATTTCCCAAATTACGACTATATTCTGGTCAACGACCGTCTAGAGGATTCGGTGGAGCTGTTGGAGTCGATCGTGCTCTGTGAGCGCCTGAAAAGCTCCGGGAAAGCACTCTCTCCTGAAGAAGTCCGAATGATCCAGGCTGCCGAGCAGTGCCTGCAAACCGCCAAAACGACCAGCAGCAAGTTGAAAGAGGTGCTGGCGTCGTTCGCGCCCGCAATTTCGGGCTGAAAGAAAGAGGTCTTGCCGCATGGAGATGGAAGGTTTTGACAGCAAGTATCGTTACATCCTGGTAGCTGCACGGCGAGCGCGACAACTGCAGTCCGGCGCTCCGGCGCTGGTGAAGACGGCTTCTAGAAAAGCCAGCAAGATTGCGCAGGATGAGATTCATGCTGGCTTGGTGAATTACACGGTCACCCCCACCCCCAAACAGGAACTCACAACAGCGGCTGATTTCTTTGACGGCGGAACCCGATAAGCGGGGCCGACTGAATCGAAATACCTCGTGCAGGCATCTCCATATCTATGAAGGTCGCTCTAGGCGTTACTGGCGGAATCGCCGCCAACAAGGCTGCTGAAATCGTGCGCCTGCTCCAGGACTGCAATGTCCAGGTGCAGGTGGTAATGACGCGCTCCGCGCAGGAGTTTGTGCGCCCGCTGACCTTCGCCGCGCTAACCGGGCGCAAAGTCATCACCGGCATGTTCGGGCCGGAGGGCGCAGAATCCGTTCCCAATCTCGATTCCGCGGTCGAACACATGGCCGTTGCGCAAGAGATTGATGCGCTGGTCGTAGCGCCCGCGACGGCAGATACCATCGCAAAACTCGCCCAGGGCATCGCTGACGATTTTCTTTCCACGCTCCACCTCGCCACCAAGGCGCCTGTGATCATTGCCCCGGCAATGAACGTGAATATGTGGGAGCATCCGGCGACGCAGGCGAATCTAGCCATTCTGCGCGAGCGCGGCGTTCACATTGTGGAACCAGACAGCGGATATCTCGCGTGCGGTATGATCGGTTCGGGACGACTCGCCGCCAATGAGACCATCGTCTCCGCCGTGATGGACGCACTGCACGCTACCCGCGAACTCGCCGGTGAGACTGTTCTCATCACGGCAGGGCCGACGCGGGAGCCAATCGATCCTGTTCGCTACATCGGCAACCGCTCCAGCGGCAAGATGGGATACGCGTTGGCGGAGGCTGCGCTACGGATGGGCGCGAAAGTGATCCTGGTAAGCGGCCCCACTGCGCTGAAGCCGCCCGAGCCTGTTGAATTCATCGCCGTGCAAACCGCGGATGAGATGCGGACCGCGGTGCTCAGCAAGCTTGAGCAAGCGACCATCGTCATCAAAGCAGCCGCCGTGGCTGATTACAAACCGAAACAAGTTGCCAGCCAGAAGATCAAGCGCAAAGGCCCCCTCACTTTGGAATTGGAGCCGACCGCTGATATCGTCGCCGAAGTGGGCCAGCGCAGGGACCGCCAGCTCGTCATCGGATTCGCCGCCGAAACAGAAAACGTCATTGAGAACGCGCGCAAGAAATTGAATTCGAAATCGCTGGACGCGATCGTAGTGAACGACATCTCTAAGCCCGGCATCGGATTCGATTCTGAAGACAACGCCGTCACAATTCTCACTGCCGACAGAGAGATTGAGGTTCCGAAGGCGAGCAAGCAACAGATCGCACTGGAGATCCTGAAAGTAGTTTCATCTCTTGAGCAGCGACGCTCGGCCCCGCAAAGAACCAGCCGTTAAAATCAAAAGATAGATGACCCCACTCACTCCAGAAGCCAAGAAAGCGATATCGGCTCGCGTGCAGTTTTACCGCGAACTCGGCATCCACAGCTTTTATCGTCGCAGCGAAGCGCCTGTTGCATCCCCGTCATCCGAATCAGCGACTATGGCCAAATCAAGCTCAGCAGCATCCGCCGCCAAAGCAAAACCACTTCCTGTTATTCAACAAGTTTCAAGCGAGAAGAGTGAACTGCTCGACGCCGTCCGCGCCGATATCGGTGATTGCACCCGTTGCCGCTTGTCCAAGGAGCGCACGAATATTGTTTTCGGCACAGGCAATCTGGATGCCGACATAATGTTCGTCGGCGAAGGTCCTGGCGCCGATGAGGATGAACAGGGACTGCCATTCGTAGGGCGCGCCGGACAACTGCTCATAAACATGATTTCCGCGATGGGCATCCAACGCGAGGAGGTGTATATCGCCAACGTGGTGAAATGCCGTCCGCCCGGAAACCGCACGCCGGAGAGCGATGAAT
>JAOAPL010000186.1 GCA_025462925.1 Acidobacteriaceae bacterium | reverse complement strand
ACGGGGATGAGCTTGATGCCAACCTTGTCGCGGAGAACGGCAAGCGATGCTTCATCGAACTTCTTCTGAATACCGCGATTGGCGCGGTTGCGCTCGCGCGCGGCTTTCGCCTTGTCGTCGGCGGTGTCTTTATCCGCCGGGGGCGCGGGCGGCATCTCGCGCTCGAAGTCGGCCTTGAGATATCCGATGCGAAGCTTGGTGATGTCGAGATCGGGATTCCAGTTGAAGCCGTAGTTGTGAACGCTGCCGTCCTGTCCATCAGGACCGTAGATGGCGTTGAGCACGAATGCGCAATCTTCAACGGAGCGGCAGATGGGACCGAGTTTGTCCATGCTCCAGGAGAGAGCCATTGCGCCGGTGCGGGGGACGCGTCCGAAAGTGGGACGCAGACCGGTGACGCCGCATCGCGTGACTGGCGAAGAGATGGAGCCGAGAGTCTCAGAGCCGATAGCGAAGGCGACGCATCCGGCGGACGTTGCCGAAGAAGACCCGGCGGATGATCCGGACGAGCCCTGCGATGGACGCCACGGATTGCGAGTGCGCTCGCCGAACCACAGATCGCCCTGCGCGAGCGCGCCGAGAGAAAACTTGGCGACAAGAATGGCACCGGCAGCGTCGAGACGTTTGACGACGGTAGCGTCCTCTTCAAATTTCTGTTCTTCAAAACCGGCGGCGCCCCACGTGGTGCGATATCCCTTCACAGTGAGCAGATCTTTTGCGCCCCAGGGAAGTCCGTGGAGCGGGCCGCGATATTTTCCGGCGGCGATCTCCGCGTCAGCTTGCTTGGCCTGGGCGCGAGCACGGTCTTCGGTAAGCGTAATGAGGAAATGGAGTTGGGCGTCGAGCCGCTTGATGCGCGCGATGTACATATCAGTGAGCGCGGCAGAAGAAACCTTGCGCGTGCGCACGAGTTCGGAGAGCTGTCGCACGGTGTAGAAAGCGAGGTCGTCCAAGTTTTTGGGCGCGGTCACCGGTGCGCTGAGTTTGGAGACGCGTACAGTCGCTGCTTTCGCTGGAGCGGCATCGGCGTCAACCTTCATGCCGGGCAACACCGGATTGAATGAAACAGCGGGCGCGACGCTGTTGGGAATCTTGAGATCGTAAATCGCTTTGTAGGACTTGAGCTGATCGTTGAGGTCGCCGACCATCATCTCGCGGTATTCGTCCTTGATGTCCACGCCAGCGACGAGAGCGGCCTGGTCGATCATCTCCTTGGTGATGCGCGGCAGTTCTTCTTTTCCGGTCGCCCCGTTTTGCACCATGCCCCAGAGGACACCGGGCATGAGGGTGGAACCGAGTCCGAAGGCGGTGCAGACGTTGAGGAAATGTCGGCGGTCAGGAAGAGAAGGAGAGTTCATGGTGGGGGGATTATAGGTGGAGGTGTGGGGTTGGGCAATCAGTGATGCTGCAATCTATTAGTCGCGAGCCTCAGACCTGAAAACACAAAGGCAGACGAAGTGCACAAAGAAAATCAGAGTTTGGGATGTGGATGCCTAAGCCGCTTGAGATGACAAGGCAGGTTTCGAGTTGTGAGTTTCAAGTTCAACAGCAAAGGCATTGCCCCTCGCTACTGCATCCGTTTTGTTCAGGACGAGAATGCTTGATGACTGCGAGCAGGTTGCAGAGTGCTAAGCGCAAGATCCTTCGCGCCAGAGACAAGGCGCTCTGGATGACAAAGATGAAGATATAGCCGAGGGCCCATTCGACTTCGCTCAGGGCAGGCTCTGTGCCACACATGCTGCAGCCACTCGCGCTCTGCGGGCTGGTAGGATAACGGCGTGGCAACTCCACTTTTAGACGTAAGAAATCTTAACGTCAGTTTTGCGACGGCGGGAAATCGAGATGCTGCCGAAGGCCACAGCCGGGGGCGGCTGTGCCACACGGATGTGCGTGCGGTGCAGGATGTGAGTTTCTCGATTCGCGCGGGAGAAGTGTTGGGATTGGTGGGGGAATCGGGGTCGGGGAAGTCGGTGACATCGCTGGCGATCATGCGATTACTGGCGCCGCAGGCGCGGGCGACGGGAGAAATATTCTTTGGCGAGTCGCAAGAGAATCTGCTAGCGGTTTCGGAAGAGAAGATGCGGGCGATCCGTGGCCGGCAGATTGCGATGATCTTTCAGGAACCGATGTCGGCGTTGAATCCGGTGATGCGGGTGGGTGACCAGATCGCGGAAGCGGTGTTGGCGCACCAATCGTTTGCTTCCCACCCTGTCGCTCAAAAACCCGAGCGACAAGGGTGGGGCAACCGCCATCATCTTTCCCGCTTGTTGCTTCGCAACAGATGGGGCAACCACAACCTGAAGTCCGAAGCGTGGCGCAGAGCGGTGGAGGCGATGCGCGAGGTGGCGATTCCGGAGTATGAGAGGCGTGCGCGGGATTATCCGCACCAACTTTCCGGAGGGATGCGGCAGCGGGTGATGATCGCGATGATGCTGGTGAACCGGCCGCAATTGCTGATCGCGGATGAACCGACAACGGCGCTGGATGTGACCATACAAGCGCAAATCCTGGAGTTGTTAAACGATCTGCGCAGGAAGTTCGGCCTGGCGATGCTGTTTATATCGCATGATCTGGGTGTGGTGTCGCAAGTAGCGGAGCGCGTGGCGGTGATGTATGCGGGTCGGATCGTGGAGACGGGAGCAGTGAAGGAAGTGTTTGCGAATCCCGCGCATCCGTACACGAGAGGGTTGATGCAGGCTGTGCCGTCGCTGAGGACGGAACGGGGGAAGCCGTTGTTTACGATGAATCAGTAGTCAGTAGTCAGTAGCAAGTAGTCGGTAGTCAGGGGAGCAGTCAGCATTCAATCGTGAATGGTTGTGGTGTCGCCCGGAAGACAAGAGCAAAAGCAAAGGCTTGCCACGGATTTCACGGATGGACGGATTTACACGGATACAGCGAACCTCTAGGGCGAAGCTCCTTGCCAGCACCCCGCTGTTGCGGTATATACGACCGCATGCTCTTTGATCAGGGAACGCTGTTTCGCCGAGGCATCACGCCTCGTAGTTGGAAGGTTTCATTTCTCTCGTTCTTCTCCTTGGTACTCACTCTCTACATATTTCCTTCGAATGTGTGCGCCTCTGACACAGCAGAGCCATTCAACTTGGTGAAGCTTACGAGACGCGCTCAGAGAGTGTTTGTGGGAACTGTCATTTCCCGTGAGAGCGGATTCGACAGCCTTAGCCTGCCCGTAACCGTGTACCAATTTCGAGTGGAACAAGCGATAAAGGGCGTCACGGGCGATGTGATCACAATCAAGCAGACTGGCGTGGCTGAAGTTGTACTCGACAAGCAAACCGGGGTTTATACATTTCCTCTTGCGGTGATTCCAATCTATCAGCCTGGAGAAAAATACCTTCTTTTCCTAAATGGTGACAGCGTGGAGGGATATACGTCGCCGGTGGGGCTTGGCTACGGAGTGTTCCACATTAATCCAGCGGGGGAAGCGACAAACGACATCAATAATGCTGGCCTGCTGCAGTCGCTGCCGGAAGAGGCGGGGATGGATGTAGACGATACCGCACCACGACGTGGCGGAATTCGTGTCAGCGATTTAGTTGACCAGACGCAAAGAACAATGAGGCGATCGCCGGAGATAAGTTCGGCTCACGCTGAAACAGGACAAAGCGCAGCGACAGTCGCAGCGATCGAGGAGAACAAGCGTGTGATCCGACGGCCAGTGGAAATCGGCTCAAATATTGGCGGGTTGTTCAGCGGGCATCCGATTCGATACAACGTCGCCACCGCAGCAAATCCAAGTGGGAGTGTGTCGGCGATTCCCTGGGATGTAGAAACGGGCACTCTCGGCAACGCAAGCAACGCAGCCGCAGTGGCGCAGGTTGCGGCGTCGTTCGGGATATGGTCGGGTGCGCCGACGGCAACGGTGCCGGTTGCCCAGAGTCCGGGGCTTCTTGGAGTCGATATCGATAGCAATTGTTCTGGGACAGCAGTTCCCAACCCGATTACGTCGTGTTATCTCAATTATTACAACCGATTCCCAGACGGAAGGAGTCCAATCATTTTCGACAACGACGGCAGCATCGTTAACGCGCTGTTTGGAAGCCGTTGTGCGTTGGGAGGGCTAGGGGGTTTTCAAGGCACCACGAACGATGGGGGCATTACCTGGACGGTAGAAAGCTATGTGATCTTGAACGGAGCTTACCTTGGAGGGAGTTGCGGCGCCAACACCTTAAGTTCGTCCGGAAGGATCTTTACGCACGAACTGGGGCACTTTCTTGGGCTGGGACACACGGTCGTAAATGGCGAGTTGGTGATCAGCGGCATCCCTTATCTGACGTTTGGCGTGCCACCGTGCTCGAGCGTGGAAGTGATGCTGTCAAATTCGACGCCATGCAGTCCGCCAAACACTCTGCAGAAAGACGACATTGCCAACATTTCAACTTTGTATCCGAATGCGAGTTTTGCCAACACCGGGAAAATTTCCGGGAGAGTGTTTCGCCCAGATGGCTCAACGCCGTTCAATTGCGCAAACATCGTTCTCAGGAATCACAGCGATCCCTTCAATGATGCGTTCGGGACTATCACGGGTGTGAGTAAGGATTTCGGAGCGATTCCTGTAACCCAAACAGGCTCATACAGCCAGCAGGGGCTGGTGTTAGGGCATGATTACGTGATTGGAGCGAAGCAGATCCCGTCTTTCTCATCGGGGTCACATGACATTACGCAGTTGTGCACAACAATACCGACGATGCCGGGGCCGGCTGAATTCTACAACGGCCAGAATGAGTCGTCCGATCCTGCGGTGGACAATCCGGCATGCTTCACCCCGGTGACTGCGCAGACCAATGTGACCGGAATCAATATCACGCTCAATAGCAGCACAGGAAGCACTGCTTCTTGTAACAACACACCCATAGCGGCGTTATCAGGCACAGCATTTTCATTCGGAACGGTTTTCCAGAGGCAGTACAGCAGTCCGCAGACATTGACTTTGACCAACACTGGTGGGGGTACGCTCACTCTCAATGGAGTGTCGGCTGTGACCGGAAACAGCGTGGATTTTTCAGTCATCCCTAACTGCGGAACCGGATTGCATTCAAACCAGAGTTGCAATATCGAACTAAAATTTCGGCCGTTGCTTGCGGGGCCGCGCAGCTACACGTTCTCCTTAAGTACCGATGCGCCAGTGAATCCAGGCAGCGTTGCTCTTTCCGGCACTGGCGGGGAGTTCAGCTTTGCGCTGACGCGACCCAGTCGTCCGACCCGTTCGCAGGCTGCTGGAGCGAATTTGCAAATGGGAACGGCCCGCTCATTAGAGATGCAATTGGTCAGCACAGGTGTAGCATCCGGACCAGCGCGGCTGAGCTGCAACGCGCCTTCTGGTGTGCAATGCAGGATTGAGCCGGATACTCTAAAGTTGGACTCGGCGACAACAAAGTTTGTCGTGGTAGTGATCACCGATAAAACGGCAAGGGTGAGACGGCTGGTCAAGCGCGCTATCGTAACCGGAAATGTTGAAGTGCGGGCAACCGTGGGCGATCTGAGCAAAGCAATCACAATACCTGTAGAGCAATTCTGAGCCGAAGCATTTAGCATTCAGTGGTGAATAATTGTGGTATCGCCAAAAACAAGATCAAAGGCTTGCCACGGATTTCACGGATGGAACGGATTTACACGGATACGACGAATGCGGGTAGTCGGTTAGCCGCAGGCATAAAGCCGTAGAATGATTTCCTCATGATTGCTCATCTGCGCGGACGATTACTTAGCAAGCATCCGAACCAAGCTGTGGTCGAAGCCGGTGGCGTTGGCTATGACGTGACCATCAGTATCCCTACATTCTCTGAGCTGCCGAAGGCGGGTGCGGAAGTTGCACTGCACATTCACACGCATGTGCGCGAGGACGCGCTGTCGCTATTCGGATTCATGCGCGTGGAAGAGAAGAAATTGTTCGAGAAGCTGATCGGCGTGAGCGGGATCGGGCCGAAGCTGGCCATCACGATCTTGAGTGGGATGTCGACGGAGTTCATGGTGGCGGCGATCCGCGGGAATGATGTTGCGACGCTGACGAAAATCCCGGGGATTGGGAAGAAGACGGCGGAGCGCATGATCCTGGAGCTGCGCGACAAGCTGGATCAGTTTGGAGTGGAGCCGTCGATTTCGAAGGCGATGCCGGTGGAAGAGGATGTCATGTCGGCGTTGGTGAACCTGGGATATCAAAGGCCGGCGGCGGAGAGAGCGGTGGCGGCAGCCGCGGGTGCGGATGGATTTGAGGCGCTGTTTAAAGAAGCGTTGGGGCAGTTGAGGAAGTGAGAACCTGGTTTCTAGAAATATGTCGCGCCTCTGGGCGCGGCCTTTGGCAACTCCAGATGCAAATTGCCGCACAGCCGAGGGCCCATTCGACTGCGCTCAGGGCAGGCTCTGTGCCACATGGTCAATAGCCAAGGCGCCGGTTTGTTATAAATAAGTAATGCCGAGTTCGCCCACCACTGAGCTTCCTGCATTACCACATTCCGCGTTCGCAGCGTTTCAGCATCGCGATTATCGGCTGTATCAGATTGCGCGCTTTCTCGTGATCGTTGCACTGGAGATGCAGTCGGTGGCGGTGGCGTGGCAGGTCTATGAGATCACGCGTCGGCCTCTGTATCTGGGATACGTTGGCTTGGTGCAGTTTATGCCGGGGATTTTGTTGTCGTTGGTAGTGGGACACACCGCCGACCGCTTCGACCGGCGGCGCATCATGTTGACGTGCTTTTCGGCGTACGCAAGCTGCGCGGCACTTCTCTTTTTATACACAACCCGGGGCGTCCGTCCGCTTGCCGTGGTGCCGATCTTCGGCATACTGCTGCTGCTGGGCGTGGCCCGCGCGTTCAGTGCGCCTACGAGCCAGGCGTTGATGCCGACGCTGGTGCCGGATGTCCATTTTCAAAACGCGGTGGCATGGAGTTCATCGACGTTTCAACTTGCCACGATTACCGGCCCGGCGGTGGCGGGAGTGGTCTACGCGGTGGGAAGGACGGCGTCTAACGTCTATGCGATGTCGGGATGCCTGTTCGTGTGCGGACTGTTGTTGACGTCGGCGATGCATGTGCGCACCGGACGAATGGAACAGCGCGCGGCGTCCATGGAGACGGTGTTGGCGGGATTCAAATACGTTTGGCAGCAGAAGATTTTGCTGGGATCGATATCGCTGGACTTGTTTGCCGTGCTGCTGGGCGGGGCGGTGGCGTTGTTGCCGGTGTACGCCGATGACATTTTGCATGTCGGGCCGCGAGGCTTGGGCCTGATGCGCAGCGCGCCGGCCGTGGGCGCGGCGATCATGGGATTGCTGCTGGCATATCGTCCACTGCGCAAGCGGTCGGGCATCGTGATGTTCGTGTGCGTAACCCTCTTCGGAATCACGACGATCATCTTTGGGCTGTCGCGGAGTTTTCTGCTCTCGCTGGTGATGCTGTTTGCGCTGGGCGCTTCCGACATGGTGAGCGTGATCATTCGCGGAACGCTGGTGCAACTCAACACACCGCCGGAGATGCGCGGACGCGTGAGCGCGGTGAATATGTTGTTTATTGGCGCGTCGAATGAATTCGGACAGTTCGAATCCGGAGTGACGGCGCAGTGGCTGGGCGCGGTGCGCGCGGTTGTGTTCGGCGGGATCGGGACGTTAATGGTGGTGGGCGTGTGGGCGTGGAAGTTTCCAGAATTGCGGGAAGTGGATGATTTGAGGGGAAGGTAGCGATTTGCGATTGGTGATTTGCGATTTGTGATTGAAAACCTGATCACACGAAGAACACAAAGGTTTTCACGAAGGGCACAAAGTTTCTTCTCTGGGCTTAACGGCCTTCGGTGAGTCGGGTGGCCAGCCTGTCGGGCAGGCCGGCGTCGTAGATGCGCTTTTGGGTTCCGGCGACGTCGTAGGGAATGCGATAGAAGATGATGGAATTTGCGTCCGAGTCGTAGATAGCGAAGGCGGCGCGCCAATCGCCATCGCGCGGCTGACCGATGGAGCCGGGATTGATCAGATACTTCGCGCCCTTCTTCAATTGAAATTCAAATTTTTCGGCTTTGTCTTCGCTCTCGTAAATGGGACGCAGCGTGGCCCACTCCTCGCCGTCCACGGCGAAGCCGCCCTGAATGTGGGTGTGGCCAAAAAATGTGAGTGAGGTCTTGGCTTCCATTAAGGGCTCGTAGGAATCGCGCACCACGATGATGTATTCATCTTCGTCGAGCGGAGAGCCGTGGACACACTGCACATCGACGACAACATCAGACGCGATAGGGCCCCTGGGTAACTGGCGCACCCATTCCAGATTTTCCGGAGTCAATTGGTTCTTGGTCCAATGCGCTGCGAGCGCGGCAATGTGGTTGAAATCCTCTGCGTTGGTGATGCCCGAACACGCCTTATCGTGATTTCCGCGGACGAATATTCCGCCCAGTTCGCGGCTGCGGTTCACGACTTCATTCGGACTCGCGCCATAGCCAACCACGTCGCCCAGATTGAAGACGCGGTCGTAGCCCGCTTCCTTCGCGACTGCGAGGCAGGTCTCCAAGGCTTCAAGATTTCCGTGGATGTCACTGATTACAAGTATGCGCATCTGGCTTTAGCGCTGGACGCCGCAGTTGATGCGGCGTTTTCGGCTGACGGATAACCTAACACCTTTGCAGTGGGAATGCCATGAATCGGTTTCTGGTTTCTCGTTTCTCGAAAGGGCAAAGGCAAAGGCGACTTGACTCCGACCTGCGTCCTCACACGGTCAGATCTACTGGACTTGGCCGCGTAAGACACTAGCGGCGCTGACCTCGCGCGCCTCTTTCTTGGCGACATCTTCTTCCGGCGCTTTGTCGCCCTCACCGGGGGCGAGGAAAAGGTTCGCTTCGAGGTTGTGCTGCTTGTTGTAGAGGTCAAAGTAGCGGCCGCTCATGGCGTAGAGCGATTCATGTGTGCCGCGCTCGACGATCTTTCCCGCTTCAACGACTAGAATCTGGTCGGCACGACGGATGGTTGAGAGCCTGTGCGCGATGACGAATGTTGTGCGTCCCTTCATCAGGTATTGCAGGCCTTCCTGGATGAGCTGTTCGCTCTCCGAGTCGAGGCTTGAGGTGGCTTCGTCGAGAATGAGGATTCGAGGATCGGCGAGAATCGCGCGGGCGATGGAGATGCGCTGGCGCTGTCCGCCGGAGAGTTTCACGCCGCGCTCACCGACGACAGTGTCGTAACCGTTGGGGAAAGATTCGGCGAACTCGTCGACGCGCGCGATCTTGCAGGCATTCAATACCTGTTCTTCCGACGCAAATGGGCGCGAGAAGGCGACGTTTTCGCGGATGGTGCCGTCGAAGAGGAAGGAATCCTGCAGCACTACGCCCAAGCGAGTGCGAAACGAATTCAGTTTCACCGTGGAAAGGTCGACGCCATCGACCAGCACGCGTCCGTTAGTAGGAACATAAAAGGCGGCGAGAAGTCCGATGATGGTTGACTTGCCGGAGCCCGACGAGCCGACTAGCGCGGTGACTGTTCCCGGTTCTGCGACGAACGATACGTCATGCAAGACCGTGCGTGGCGCATCATACGCAAATTCAACGCCTTCAAATCTGACGTCGCCGTGAATGTCATCGAGAGTCACCTGGCGTGACGGCAATTCATCTTCAGGGTTCTCGCTCAGGATTTCGCGAGTGCGCTCGAGGCCGGCGAGCGCCTCCGTCAACTGCGTGCCTATCGCCACGATCTGGATGATGGGCGCGACGAGGAATCCGAGGAACAAGGTATAAGAGAAGAATCCACCGACCGTCATGGAACCGGCCATGATCTTGTGCGCACCCACCCACATGATAGCTGTGCCGACAACTCCCAAGAGCACCGTGGATGACAATCCCATCACCGATGTGGCGGTCAGTGTCTTGAGTACGTTA
This sequence comes from Acidobacteriaceae bacterium, assembly GCA_025462925.1. Taxonomy (GTDB): domain Bacteria; phylum Acidobacteriota; class Terriglobia; order Terriglobales; family Acidobacteriaceae; genus JAICLA01. Next base: position 3,732 of record JAOAPL010000186.1, on the reverse strand, counting down.
TCGAGAAGGCGCTGCACCCCGGTGGAAAACACTTCAGCTTCGCGCGATTCGGCGTGATATCCCTTGACGACGCGGACGCCGCCCAGCGATTCCGTCAGTCTTCCGGTGACATCCGCATTCAATTTCCCGCGCTCGCGGAATATGGGACGTATCGTTCCGAAGGCTTTGTTGGCCGCAAGTGCAAATCCGACAACGAAGGCAAACGCCAACCCCGTCATCTGGGGACTGATCTTGAAGAGCACCACCAGCGCGATGGCCGCGGTGAGTAATCCGCCAATGAATTCGACAAGGCCGGTGCCGATCAGGTTGCGCACGCCTTCGACGTCCGTCATGATGCGCGAGACGAGGGTGCCGGTCTTGTTGGAATCGTAGAAAGCGACCGGGAGGCGTCCGATGTGTTCCTGCACCTTGGCGCGCAATTCCGCGATCAGCCGTTGCGCTGCTTTCGAGAGCAATTGCGTGAGACTGAACGAGGTAACGCCCTGAATGATGGTGGCCAGGATCACGCCACTGATGAGCGGCAGTAATTTTTGTTGCTGATGCTTGTTGATGACATCGTCGATCAGCGACTTGGTTGACCACGGCAATACCAATCCGGCGACTCGATTGATAGCCATCAATACCAGACCCAGCAATATCAGCCAGCGGCGGGGTCGAACCATCTTCCAAATCTCCGGCCATAGGACGCTGAACTTTACTGAGGGCTTCTTCTTTTCTTGCCCGGTTTCCGAGGTCAAATCTTTCGCGCGCGCGCTTGACCGGGTTGCTTCATTCGATCCGTTGCCAGATGCTTGCGGTACTGTTTGCGGTGTACTCATGTTTTGTTTGTAGAGATTCCAATCAGGACGTACCGATGCAGTTTATTACGCTTTGGGTCTTCATGCGCTCGTTTTCGTTGCGGGTTTCGCCTGTGCTCTCTGCAGCTCACAGTTTATAATTCCCGCCACTCCACGGAGGCCCCATGCATTCGCGTCTACTCGCCCTATTCTTGTTCGCTACCCTCGCCGCCTCGGCGCAGAAGAACTGCGTCGTTAAACCCAATCCTGAATACGACAAGAAGATCGCCGAGTTCACAACCGAGAAATTCTTTTCAACCGAACTGGTTGACCATCTGCCGCAGAGCTCATGCGTGCCTTCGCCGGAAACGTTTCTGAAGCACATCGTCGGCGCGCCGGGCGTGCTGACGCATGTCGCCGACATCAACGCTTACATGCGGCTGCTCGCGCAAAAGAGTCCGCGAGTGAAAGTCTTCGATATCGGCAAGAGTGAAGAAGGACGCGAGATGCTGCTGGTGGCCGTCTCCGATGAAGCCAATATCGCCAAGCTCGACCGCTACAAGGAGATCAATGCGCGATTGGCCGATCCGCGCGGCCTCTCGGATGCTGAAGCGCAGAAATTGATCGCCGAAGGCAAGCCGATGTATTGGGCATCGGGATCGATCCACTCACCGGAGACGGCGTCGCCGGAATTGCTGATGGAATTGGCATATCGGCTGGCGGTGGAGGATTCGCCTTTCATCCAGAAGATTCGCAAAGATTCAATCGTGCTGATTACTCCGGTTGCGGAGACTGATGGCCGCGATCGCATGGTGGACGTCTATACGCACCATCACAATCATCCCGACGAGCCGCAGAAACCGCTGGTCTGGTGGGGACACTACGTTGCGCACGATAACAATCGCGACGGCATGCAGCTATCGCTGGCGCTTTCGCGCAATATGATGTCCACGTTTTTGCAATACCATCCGCAGGTTTTTCATGACCTGCACGAATCGGTTCCCTATCTATATATCTCCACCGGTACCGGGCCGTACAACGCGTGGCTTGACCCGATCGTGATCAGCGAGTGGCAGTCGATGGCCTACCACGAAATAAATGAGATGACGAAGCGAGGCACCATCGGGGTGTGGACACATGGTTTCTATGATGGATGGGCGCCCAACTACATGTTCTATTTGGCGAACGGGCACAACTCCATCGGACGCTTCTATGAGACGTTCGGCAATGGTGGCGCTGATACCAAGGTGCGCACTCTGCCGCCGAGTTCTACCAGTCGCGACTGGTTCCGTCCTAATCCGCCGCTGGCGAAGGTGAAGTGGTCGATCCGCAACAACATCAATATGGCGCAGAGCGCGTTGTTGTTCGGCATGAACAACGTTGCCAACAACGGACATGAATTTCTGGCCAACTTCTACGCCAAGTCGCAGCGCTCAGTGGCGAAGGCGCGCACCGAAGGCCCGGCGGCTTACGTCTTCTCTGGCGATGATCCGCGTCCCGCCGAGCAGGCGCGTTTGCTGAATCTGCTGAAGGCGCAAGGAATTGAAGTGCACAAGACGACCGCGGAGGTTCGTATGCCTGCGCCGATTGTTGCGGCGCCCAAAGCCACCGATGCAACGGAGGCAAAGGCAGAGGGCACAAGAACGGAAGGCGAGGCCGCTCCGCGAGCGCGTCGCGGACCGCCTGCGCCGAAGGAGATCGTCTATCCCGCGGGCAGTTATGTTGTGCGCATGGACCAGCCGTATTCGCGTATGGCGGACATGATGCTCGACACGCAGTATTACAGCGCGCGCGATCCGCGCAGCTATGACGACACGGGGTGGACACTCGGCGCGTTGCGCAACGTTAAGACTGCGCGCGTGATGGATACGAAGATCCTTGATGCGAAGATGGAGAAGACATCGGGTGATGTAAAACCTGAAACTGCCATTGCCGGATCAGGAAACACGCTGCTCATTTCCAACACTGCGGAAAATACTCTAGCAACGCTCCGCTTCCGCGCGCCGACGGCGAAGTTTGAAGTGGCCGAAGAACCGTTCGAAGCGAATGGCAAGAAGTTTGCGGCGGGAACGTGGATCTTACGCGACAGCACATCCGCTATTGCCGACCAAGTGCGCGCGCTGGGACTTGTTGGACAATCGACCGGCGCGGAGTTGAAAGTGAAATCTCATGCGCTGGCGATGCCACGCATTGCCATGATGCACACATGGCAGGGAACGCAGAACGATGGGTGGTATTGCATTGCCATGGACAAACTTGGCGTGCCGTACACATACATTCCGGATACGGTTGTGCGGGAGATGAAGCCGGGCGAGCTGCGCGAGAAATTCGATGTGATCATCATGCCGCCGTATGGGCGCGATCTGTCGGGCTTAATCAATGGCATCGCGAAACGAGAAGGCGGCGTGCCGATCGCATGGAAGAACACGCCGGAGACGCCGAACCTTGTTGCTCCGGGAGTAAACGAATCAGACGACATCCGCGGCGGCCTCGGATACAGCGGCCTGGCGAACATACAGAAGTTCGTTGCAGATGGCGGCCTGCTCATCGCTACCGCATCGAGCGCGCGCATTCCAGTGCAAGCGGGAATGACGGAGATGGTCAGCGTCGTCGAACCGCGCACGCTGCAAGCGCCGGGCAGCGTCGTGCTGACTAATGTCGAAGACAAGAAGAGTCCCATCGCTTATGGGTACGACGACAAGCTTTACGTTTACTTCAATGCCGGTCCGATCCTGCGAGTCAGCACGGGATTGGGCGAGGCGCAAGGCGCGGCATTTGCGGGAGGACCGGGAGAGGGTCGAGCCAGCGGACGGGGAACCGCCAACGATCCCGACGTGATCCAGGGACGGCAATATATGGAACCGGAAAAGCCGGTGAAGCGCACGCCGGCGGAGCAGGAATTTTACGTGCAGGAAGATTTGCAGGAGGTGGCAAAGTTTGCGCTTCCGGCAAAGGA
>JAOAPL010000165.1 GCA_025462925.1 Acidobacteriaceae bacterium | reverse complement strand
TGCGCGCTCATCTTAAATATCTATGGAAGAACACATGGACTTCGCCGATGACCTGCATCTCGCCGATAGAAAGTGCGACCACTGCGGCATTTACATCAACGATCGCGATGACGACAAGGTGGAAGATCCACCCTGGGTCTACTGCTCACACGCATGCTTTAATGCGCAGCAGTAAAAGCAAAGGCCTACCACGGATCAGACGGATTGAACGGATTCACACGGATATGTTTCAGGCTTGAGAGGCTTGCTTTACCACCACCCTGAGTGGCTTACGATCGTTGTCGAGGATGCGACGCTTGATCTCTGCTTTCGGGCCAAAATTAAGTAGTAGGCCAATCTCAAAATCAGTCGCTCGCAAGTAGTTCAACAACGGGGCTTCTTGTGAAGCTTCCAGTTTTGCTATCGCCTTGAGTTCGAGCAGCACGAGCTGGTTCACCACAATGTCAGCCCGGAAATCGCCAATTCTGTTTCCATGAAACCAGACTGGAACCGCTACTTGGGTATCCACATTCAATCCTGCTTCTCGCAACGACACGATCATAGCTTGCTCGTACACCGACTCGAGAAAGCCATGACCTAGTTCGTTGTAAACAGAATAGAAGACGCCAATGATCCTCTGCGTGAGTTCCTCTTGTTTCATCCGTGACAATCCTTATTTTCCGTGAAATCCGTGGTAGGCCTTAGCGTTTGTAAACCTTCCCACCCTTCATCACGAAATCCACCTTCTCCAGCGACGTCACGTCCTTCAACGGATCGGATTTCACTGCGATGATGTCGGCGAACTTGCCCGCCTCCAGCGTGCCCACATCTTTGGTTCGTCCGATCAGATCAGCTGCGCTTGACGTGGCTGCTCGGATCGCCTGCGCCGGAGTCATGCCGTACTTCACCATGTAGAAGAACTGCTTGGCATTGTCGCCGTGAGGATAAACTCCCGCATCCGTGCCGAAGGCCATTTTGACGCCAGCCTTGAATGCCTTCTCAAAGTTCTCGCGCTGCGTGCGGCCCACCATTTTTTCCTTCTCGACGTTCTCCGGTTCCAGTCCGAACTTGATGGCATTGCCGAGTAGATAGTCATCGTTGTAGATGTCCATCACGAAATACGTTCCATGTTGCTTTGCCAGCGCAATCCCCTCGTCGTCAACCAGGCTGGCGTGTTCGATCGAATCGATGCCGGCGCGGATTGCGTCTTTGATCCCTTGTGCACCGTGGGCGTGCGCGGCGATCTTCCGGCCGGCCTCGTGAGCGGTGTCAGCTGCAACTTTCAACTCTTCGTATGTGAACTGTGGAGCGCCGGGGCTATCGCCCTTGGACAACACGCCGCCGGTTGCGAGGATCTTGATCACGTCCACTCCGTACTTCACCTGCGCGCGCACCACGTGCCGCACCTGGTCGGCCCCATCCGCAATCCCGTAATCGCGCTCTTCGGGAAACATGCTCACGTGAGTTTGCGGCGAGAAGCTGTTGAGGTCACCGTGTCCGCCAGTGATGGAGATTCCCGGTCCGGAAGCGACGATGCGCGGGCCCGGAATCAGCCCTTCGTTGATCGAATTGCGTAGATCAACGGCAAGAAACGGGTCAGAGCCAACATCACGCACGCTGGTGAATCCCGCGTCCAGCGTCTTGCGTGCATTCACCACGGCTGCAAATGCGTGATTGAAAGGTGTGTCCCTGAATTCATAAATCGGATTGTATCGGTCACCCCGCGATTGCAAATGCGTGTGGCAATCGATCAGTCCCGGCAATACCGTTGCACTCGAGAGATCGATCACATCCGAGTTCGCCGGAATACTGATCTCGGCGGCTGTCCCGATCTTCTGGATGCGCTCACCTGCCACCACGATCACCATGTTGGACTTGACATTGTCAGAGGTGGCGTCAAAAAGTTGGCCGGCCTTGATATATGTGAGCTTTGCGGCGGGTTGATTGGCACTTTGTGCGAATGCTGAAATGCAAACCAGTGCGAACAAAAAAACTACGGGAGGACGAAACGTTTTCATCAATGAGACTCCTTCTATACAGAGAAGAACGAGTCTCAATTTTCAGCACGGAACTGTCAAGCAGGAAAGGTCACTGTTGATGCTGATGCGGCGTGGACATTGGCATGGAAGACATGTCGGCGGTATTCTTCTGTCGCTCCACTGACCAGATCGAGTCCATGCTCTGCTCGTCCGGATAAAGATGAACCATCCAGCCGAAGATGCGGGGAATGAATTTCCCGCCAGCGGCTTCGCACTCTTCCTGCGTGCTGATAGAACCGGCTAGTCCGAAACGCGACGATTTTCCGAACATCTCGTTGCGTTTGTTATCCGGCGGCTTGCACAGGTTCACATGCTGGTGCCACTGTGCAACGCTGAGAGGAACGCGCTTGTCCAACTCGTCTTCTGAAAATCGCGCTGGCGCCGTGTACATGGCGCCGATCAGCTTGAAGCTGTCCTCGCCCGTCTTCTCGTAGAGCAAAGAGGTGGGATGCTCGGCATCGAACGTGGATCCCGCCTCCATCGCATATTTCCAGTTCGTGAAGTGGTACATCTTCTGCTTCAGTTCGGGCAGAAAGATCTTGAAGCCATCGGCTTCGGCGGCTTTTACATCCTTATATCGCTCCAGTGAAGCGCGCGCTGTATCAACGATTTTTTGCGCCCGTGCTATGTCGACGGGATTGGCATCCCGTAACGTGCTCATGTGCATGTGCGGGCCCATCTGGTGATCGTGTCCGTGGTCATGGCTGCTCATTGCGGATGTCGCCGCGCCCAATTCCTGCTGGGTTGACGCTTCAGCGGGCGATGCGCTCGCATGTTGATGTTGCGCCCGCAACGCTATTGCGAGCAGCGCGATCACTGCCGCTATTGAGACTGCCACCCTTTTGCGCATGACGATTTATGCCCCCAATCTACTGTCGCGAACCCATCCGAGTCGAAAATGTCGCGGTTTTCCAGTCCCCGAATGCCCGCCAGCACGTTCCCATGACGTTCGGTGCTACGCAACTTTTCTACTCTGCGCGGTTTTATTTAGATATGACCGCAACAGGGGAGAGATTCTAAGGCTAAGACGAAGTTTTGGAGGCAACAAAATGAAAGTGAATCATCATAGAAAAGCCATTACGATGGCCGCGATTATTGCGCTGGCTTTGAGCGTAGGCATGGCTCATGGCGCGCGGGCCCAGGAAGGGGCAGGCCCGGGCCGCGGTGGCTTCGGCAAGGATCTGAATCTTACTGCCGACCAGCAAGCCAAGATCAAGCAGATCAGGGAACAAGACCGCGCGAGTATGAAAGCCATTCGCGATGACAAGTCACTCACCCCGGAACAGCGCCAGGAAAAGATTCGCGCTCTTCGTGTGTCGATGAAAAGAGACATGGATGCCGTACTCACGCCGGATCAGTTACAGAAGATGGCGAAAATGCGTGAGAGCGGTGAGATGGGTGGACCCGGCGGGCACCCCGGCATGATGGGAATGGCGAAAAAACTGAATCTCACCGCCGACCAACAGACAAAAGTGAAGAGCATCATGGAAAGCACCCATCAGCAGATGCAGACGGTCGAACAGAATCAGTCGCTCTCGCAACAGGACAAGCAAGCCCAGATCAAGCAACTTCATGAATCAACGAAAACGCAGATCAGCGCTCTACTCACGCCGGATCAGCAACAGAAGTTCGCTCAGATGCACGACCATATGGGAAAGGGCCGACACGGACATCATCCCGGCGGAACCGGCGGACAGCAGGATAATGGGGCGCAGCAGCCTCCCCCTGGGCATTTAGGGTAAGTAAGAAGTCAGCGATGCAAGCTGGGAGAAGCGTTTGGCGACGCTTCTCCCTTTTTCTTTTTCTGGCGATTATTTTTTTCGATGGCGATTGCGGAACTCGCGGCGGTTTTCGTACTTGCTGGGCTCTTCACCAGCCATCACCTGCATCTCGCGTTCGCGGATGGTCTCCAGGCCATATTGCTCCACGTCCGACTTCAGCAACTCCAGCACGTCCAACAGATATCGGATCTGCGGCTTCTCGTGCACTGATTCAGCATCATTCCGCACCGCGGGCAGGAACATCAGGTGCAAATCTTCCATGGGCCGTTGGAATTCGGGCAGATACACATCATCAATGTGGGCCGCGGCGAAGTTGTGCACCACCTCCCACTCCACAATGTTGTCCAGGTAGGAGCGGACGAGCAATTCAAATTGTTCGTGGGGAAAGCCTTTGGGAAGAGTTTCCATTCGTCGTAAAAATGCAATCTCTCAATTTAGTGCGTAAGAACTTCTTTTTCAACCTCTCGCTTTTAGGATGCTTTCCACGCGCTTAAGGTCTTCCTCGGTGTCTACTCCGATGGTATCGTGCGGCGTCTCGGCAACATAGATGTCGATGCCGTTTTCCAGAAACCGCAGTTGTTCCAGCCGCTCGCTGCGTTCCATCGCCGACTCCGACATTTTGCAGAAACGATCCAACGCGGCCTTGCGATAAGCATAAAAGCCCAGGTGCTTCATGTAACGAAACCCGCCGGTCTTGTCCCGATCGAACGGAATGGTCGCGCGGGAGAAATACAACGCGCGTCCCTGGTTGTTCACCACGATTTTCACCGCGTTCGGATTCGCAATGTCGGCCGCCGGCGCAGGCGTCATCACCGTGGACACCAACACATCGGGATTCTGCATCGGCCCCAGCAACGCATCAATATGCTCGGCGCGGGCAAGCGGCTCGTCCCCTTGGACATTGATAAAAACATCGACATCCATCTTTCCCTCCGCAGCAATCGCGTTCGCTACTTCGTTGACCCGGTCGGTCCCGCTCTTGTGTTGGTCAGAGGTCATGCGCGCATGCCAGCCATTCGCTTTGCAGACCGCCATGATCTCTTCCGAGTCGGTCGCAACGATCACGTCAGAGAGCAACTTCGATTTCGATGCGGCATCGTACACATGCGCCAGCATGGGACGCCCGGCGATCTCGCGCAGGACCTTGCGCGGCAGGCGAGTGGAGGCGATGCGCGCGGGAATGATGGCGACGGCTTTCATGGGTGCCATGTGATGGTAAATCAAGCACTACATTTTATGTTGGCCTTTCCCTTTCACCTTAAAGTGCACAAACAACACCACTCCCACCGGATGCGAACCGTAGATCGCCTTCACGGTATCGGGCGCGCCGTAAACGGTGACCTGTCCGCCGAAAGCTGTGGTGATGTGCGGGATGAGATCAAAGTCATGGTCGTACCCCGCGGTGAATGCCTTGACCCGGCCGATGAAGTTGTCCGGCGAGCCCGGCAGCGCGTTGTTTCCCAACAGCAGTTCGCTGCTGCGGTCAACCAACTCGATCCGGCTCCAGACGTTATTGCTCTTTGCGAACCGCAGGGTGCCTTCCGCCAGATATCCGTTGAAGACCTGGTGGTCTGAAGTTTTGTTCCTTCCCCAAAGCAACGTGCCGGCAAAATTTCCATTCTTCAGCGGGCGGTTGTACATGACCGAAGAGGTCATGCGATCGATATCCTCCGCTGGGTGCAACGCTTCCGGGCTGGTCAACCGCGCGAACGAATATTGCGCGCTCCAATGCTGTGCGGGATTCACCGTCAGCCGGGTCGACCACGAATCCAACTTTCCCTGGTCGATGTTCCATCGGTTCTCGTCCGGCTCCCTGCCGTGAAAACCCGAGGCCTCGACGCGGAAGATCTTGTGCGTAAATCCGGCAGTGATCACATCCGACGCAATGTGTGTCGAGTCCTGCAAATGATGTCCGAGCGGCGCGATCGGGTCCTCTGAAGCCGATGCCCGGTGCGGATACGCTGCCGGGCCCATCGCCGGATCCCCAACCGGGGCGGCGTAGAAACTGAGCAGCGTGTCGCGCCCGAGCTTGTGGTCGTAGAGCGCGGCAATCTCCATAAAGAAATCATGCGGGTGCTGGCCGTCAACGATGCCCTTGCCAAATGCGGTCTCGCCCACCTGAAACAATTCCGGATAAAATCGGCCGGTCACAGTTGCCGGCTCAAGGCTGAGCATAGTGCGCAGCGTCAGAGTGCCGTTCTCTCCAATGCTTCGCTGCGCCATGGGCATGAACCAGTTTGTGGAGAAGACCTTGTCATGCCCGCGCGCGCTGCTCTGTTGGATCACGTTGATAAAAGCCGTTCCGTGAAACATCAGCATCCACTTCCCTTTCATTGTCATGAGCATGGGAGCGGAGGTGGAGTCCGGCTCAGCGCTGGTGCCGGAGGTGGAGTGCTGAATGATCGACTCGATGAATGGATTCGCTTGCGGCGCGTTGGGCATCGACATCCCAGGCATCTGTGAGTGGTCCATCGTCTGTGCGTCCGCGGAAACGGCGAGCAACAAAACACATATAGTCTTTAGAAAAAATGTACGGGACAAGTCCTTCTTCTCCGGGAAGCAGCGGGAAACAAAAAATGAGTTACGCGCGCGAAACGCGCACGCACAAATTCCGAGAAGATTTGGAAGGACCCTAGATACGCAGAGTGAAGTGGCCCGGAGGAGAACTACTAGCTACGGTGGATATGCTTTCGGCCCGCAACATCGCCGACGGAATCGATGCGACAACCACAGCGGAAACAGGCATTGTCGCTGCTTGCACAATATTGTCCGTGGTAATCGCCGCCTGTTGCTGCTGGCCGCTGTCGCAGCAATCAGGACATCGCGCCGGGGCCTTCATCGACGCTGGAGTCTGCTGGTGATGGCAGCTCATCGATTCATGCTGATTGGGTTCCGCTTTCACAGCTTCTCCGGCATTGCGCCGTGCTACAGCGGAGTGTTCGCCAGCGCTGCAAAACGACGGCAGCATCAAACAAATCGCCAACAGCATCGCTGTGGGTATCGTTAGCACTCTCCGCTCTATTGGCCCATCGCATCGCATAGCGTGAGAAATCATTGTAACGGATTGCGTACGACGGAGATCAAGTCACTCAGGAGAAAGCGCGTTTCATTGTCCTGCCGGCACGTACACCCTGGATGCCCCCACAATTTCTACATCGGGCACCTCTGTCTTAAATTTCACAGATTCCAACCCCGGCTTCTTGGGTGGCTTCGCCAGGAAGCCAAGCTTGTACTCCTGGTCGAATCGCGCACGCAGGTCGTCCAGGAATGGAGTGAATGAGACCGGCGTGTCAAAGCCGGCTATGTAAGATTCGCCACCGGTTTCAGCCGCCACTTGCGACAAATACATTTGGCCCGAGTTCACTCTGAACATGTTGTGTCCAAAGTGCCCAATGCCGCGCGCATAGATCGCATCCACCAGGATGCCGGCCTTTTGTACTTCATCAATCGCGGTATCGACATAGGGGTTCGACAGCCCTCCACCGTAAAACCGGTCAATGCCATCGGTGATCATTATTACTTCGCGGCGCACGCCGGTGTCAGGCCAACGTTTTACTAAATCTGTTATGGCGAGATAAGGGCTGGATCCGGCTCCAACGTTGCCCAGAGTCAGCCTTACCGCCTTTGCGGCAGCAGCATGGTCCGTCGTTGGATTCTGCAGCACCTGAGCTGAGCTGTTTCTCATGTACGCAATGCCCACCGCGGTATTGGTCGGCAGCGTGCCGATGAACTTGCGCACGTCTTGCAATTGGTTTCCAACACTGCTATCGAGCGCATCGTCGATCAGCATGAACAGTTGCTGCGGCGCACCGCGTAATGAGGTCAA
>JAOAPL010000130.1 GCA_025462925.1 Acidobacteriaceae bacterium | reverse complement strand
TTCATGTCTGCCAGTGAAACGGCTCCATCGCCATCATTGGAAAGAATCAAGAAGATAGGCAGGAAGCCTTCTCTTTTGTAATCCACGGTAAACGTGCCGGCAGTTTTTTCCGGCATGTCATAGGGATCGGCGGCGATGGAGACCTTTTCATCGTCGTGGGTCTCGTGTGCTGGATAGGTTTTGGCGTTATACGCCCGCGGAAGGGAAAAGGCTTTGTCCTTGCCGAAAGCGGTAATCGCAGAGGGGATGAGCGCAGCAGCGAGGATGAAGGTGACAAGCAATAAACGGCGCGTATTTCGCATGAGTCAATTATCCTGAGTGGGCGCGGATACTGCAATCTTAGATGCTGGATCCAGCTCGGTAACATAAGGTGGATTGCAGCCGCTCATTGCAGCGCATTTAGAATACCCGCTCAAACCGAATGTACATCATTTATAGCGCCGGATTGGCCTTCGCCTTATTGGTCACGTTGCCCTACTGGATGGTCCAGGCAGCGCGCAAGGGCAAGTATCGCGCCGGTCTGGGTGAGAGGTTTGGTTCGGTCCCGGAGCGATTGCGGCCCACGCGGGCGGATGAGAACTGCATTTGGATACATGCGGTGTCGGTTGGCGAAGTGATTGCCGTGAGTGGCGTCATCACGAGTCTGCAAGCGCGCCTTGGTGAAAAGGGATGGCGCATCGCGATCTCCACCACGACTGCTACAGGCCAAAAGTTGGCGCAAGAAAGATTCGGCGAAGCAAACGTATTTTATTTTCCGATGGATTTTTCGTTTGCGCTGCGTCCGTATATTCGATTGCTCCGCCCGCGGCTGGTGATCCTGGCCGAGACCGAATTCTGGCCGAACTTCCTGCGGTTGGCGAAGTCTGCAGGCGCAAAGGTGGCCGTGGTCAATGCGCGCATTTCGGACCGCTCGTTTCCAAGATACAGACGATTCCGCAGCCTGCTTCGCGGGGTCTTGCGTAACGTGGATATTTTTCTGGCGCAGAGCGAAGCTGATCGAGATCGTCTGGTTGCCATCGGAGCAGATCCGGGACGAGTGCAGGTGAGTGGCAATCTGAAGTTCGATATTTCCGCGCCAAAGGAAAGCAAATTGACCGGCCAGCTGCGCGCGGCCATACCGCCCACAACTCCTGTAATGGTATGTGGCAGCACGGTTGAAGGTGAAGAACCAATGTTGCTGGATGGGTTCGGGCGGATGCCGGAGAACAATCCGCAAGCTGTGTTGATTCTGGCTCCCAGGCATCCGGAGCGATTTGCTGGTGTTGCGCAGATGCTCTCAGAAAGAAAAGTGAAATTCTGGAGACGGAGCCAATGGAATGGCGAATCACTCTCGGGCGGAGTCTTCCTTCTAGATACCATCGGCGAGCTTGCGTCCGTGTACGCCCTCGCGAGTGCCGTGTTCGTAGGAGGAAGCCTGGTGCCGAGAGGCGGGCACAATATCCTCGAGCCAGCGCAATTCGGCAAACCCATCTTTGTGGGTCCACACACGGAAAACTTTCGCGACATCATCAATATATTCAAACGTGAAAATGCGGTACATGTGCTCGATCGAAACACATTGAACTCGGAGTTCGCGTCCCTTCTCGATCCGAAATGGCAAACTATCGGCGAACGCGCATTGCAGGTCTTCCGATCGCAGGCGGGCGCGACGCAGAGAACGCTGGACGCGCTGGAAGTGCTGATGTGGATGCCGTCCAGCATCAAGAGACAATACGATCAGGTGCAGCGATGAGTGCGCTGGCTCCGCTCTCGGCTGCGTTCGCAGCCGGTGTTGCTGTGCGCAATTCGCTCTATGATTCCGGACTGCTGAAGGCGCAGCGGCTCAAATGGCCAGTGGTGAGTATTGGGAATTTGAGCGTCGGCGGAGCGGGCAAGACGCCGTTCACCATCATGCTGGGTGAGATGTTGCAGGCGCGCAAGATGGCATTCGACATCCTCTCCCGCGGCTATGGCCGCAAAACCACTGCGATCAAGCTGGTCAATGAGAACGGTTCTGCTTCCGAATTCGGAGACGAGCCATTGTTGATGGCGCGGAAGTTGGGAGTGCCAGTGATTGTGGGCGCTGACCGCTTTGCCGCCGGCCAATTTGCGGAAGTGCAGTTTTCCGGTTTGCGTCCCGCGCATGGCGGAACGTGGCTGCACCTACTCGACGATGGATTTCAGCACCGCCGTTTGCATCGAGATTTCGACATTGTCATCGTCACGCCGGAAGATGTGCGCGACCGCCTTCTGCCCGCTGGACGCCTTCGCGAGCCGCTCTCGTCATTGCGTCGTGCTCATGCGATTGTGCTCACGGAAGGTGCATCGACCGAAGGGCTTCCCATCGAGAATCAAAATGTGTGGAGAATTACCCGCAAGATCGATGTTGGGGGCGTCCCAGCGCGCCCCATTGCGATTTGCGGCATCGCGAGACCGGAAAGATTTCTCAAAGACCTGCGCGCGGCAGGGATCGAAATCGCCGGAGAGGCCATCTTCCCCGACCATTACGCATACACGGAATCCGATCTTCGTGAACTGTTGCGTTTGCGCGAGCAGAAGAATGCTGGTGGCTTCGTGACTACAGAGAAGGATGCAATCAACCTGGCACAGAACCCGCCTGAGCTGGTGAAGGCAATGCAGCCACTCACGGCAGTTCCTCTGAAGATGGAGCTGATCGACGGCGATCGTGCTCTGGATTTGATGATGGGAAGTATTGCCGAAAACTTGCAATGCCACGTCACAGGCTGAGACAATTCTGATTCCAATGAATAACAAGAGTGTGAAAGTTAATATCGGCACAAACCAACGACTGCTGAAGATCGTGGAATCTTTCCCCCGCGTAAGCGTGGCGGTGTTGGGCGATCTGGTGGCGGACGAATTCATCTTTGGCGAGATCGCTAGGGTTTCGCGCGAGGCTCCTGTGCTGATCCTCAAGCATCGGGAACGCACCGTCCTGCCCGGCGCTGGTGCGAATGCCATCTACAATCTCGCCGACCTCGGCGTGAACGTGCTTCCCATTGGCGTTGTCGGCGATGATGAGCCCGGTCGCCTGCTCCTCAAAGCGTTTCGCCAGAAACACATTCCCATCAGCGGCATCATGAAGATCAAGGGCCGCTCGACAGTCACGAAGACGCGCATTCTTGCAGGCCAGACACATTCATCGCGCCAGCAGGTTGTGCGTGTTGACCGCGAACCCGAGAACGGACTCGATTCACACGTCAAGCGCGAACTTGTCCTCGCCGCCAACGGATATGCCAAGGCCGCGGACGCGCTGCTGGTATCGGATTACGGATACGGCGCTGCATCTCCTGAAATGTTGAATGCGATTCGAGCCAAGAACAACCTGAACGGGATCGCCGTTACGCTGGATTCGCGATATCGGATGCTGGAATACACAGGCATCACCGCCGCCACGCCCAACGAGCCGGAAGTGGAAGAGGCGTTGAATGTGAAGATCGGCACGGACACCGACCGCCTTTACGCCGCAGGCAAATCCATTCTTCAGAAGATGAAGATGGATTCCCTGATCATCACACGCGGACGACATGGGATGGTCAGCTTCGAGCGCGGGAACAAACCAGTGGAGATTCCGATCCACGGTACGGACGATGTGGCTGATGTTACCGGCGCGGGCGATACCGTCATCGCCACCTTTACGGCAGCGCTGGCTGCGGGCGCTGATCCCGAAGATGCCGCACGTCTCGCGAATTGTGCCGGCGGGATCGTGGTCATGAAACGGGGTACTGCAACCGTCTCCGCGGACGAGCTTCGCCGTTGTTTGGAAAGCTGACTACCAATTCATTGTCTGATGCAGCAAAAATCGTGAGTCGCGATCTCCTACGCCAGCGAGTAGCCGAGTGGCGCAAGGCAGGCGAGTCGGTCGTTCTTGCGAATGGCTGCTTTGACGTGCTGCACGTGGGACACATTCGCTATTTCCGTGCGGCGAAAGAATTAGGCGGGAAATTAGTTGTTGGCATCAATGCGGATGCAACCGTGCGCGCATTGAAAGGGAATGGGCGTCCGCGCATTCCCGAGTCCGAACGTGCTGAGATCATCGCGGCGCTGGCCGATGTCGATGCAGTTGTCATCTTTCCCGAACCCGACGCCACACAGTTGATCCGCGAGATTCGTCCTGACGTTCACGCCAAGGGCACCGACTACACCGCGGAATCCGTTCCTGAGCGCGCTGTCGTGATGGAATACGGCGGACGCGTGGCCATCGTCGGGGACCCGAAGGACCACTCCTCCACCGAACTACTGCGTAAATGGAAAGAATCTTAATCGTCCGCCTTAGCGCGATGGGCGACATCGTCAACAGCCTTCCTGTTGCCGCCGCGCTTCAACAGGCCTATCCCGATTCGATTGTTGACTGGGTCATTGAAGAACGTTGGCAGGAATTGCTTTGTGCGCGCGGGACATCGCTAGATGCGCCGCGCAATTCGCAGAAGCCGTTAGTAAATACGATTCATACAGTGAATACGCGCTCATGGCGCGATCATCCGCTTGCGAAGCGTACCTGGAGTGAAATCTCCGCGTTGCGTCGTAACATTCGTGAGCGGGAGTATACGGCTGTCATAGATGTACAGGGCGCAATCCGCTCGGCAGTGATTGCGCGGTTCTCCTCGGCAACCCGCATCGTCGGATTTGATTCACCTCGTGAGCGTCCAGCGCGACATCTTTACAAACAAAAAATCAATGCGCAGGGTGTCCACATCATCGAGCAGAATGTCAGTCTTACCTCGCTGCCGTTCACAAAGAGGGCTCTGGAGATCTTGGCGGAGATGTTGCCGCATGATCCGCTCGCGGAGAATTGGTGCGATGCTGAGATCCAGAAGCTCCCGTCTGCGAGATTTGCGATCCTGAGTCCCGGTGCCGGTTGGGGCGCGAAGGAATGGCCGCCGGAGCGATTCGGCGAAGTTGCGCGCGAGTTGGCAAGAGATGGGGTCGCCAGCGTTTTGAATATCGGCCCCAATGAGAATGATTTGGCAGCGAAAGTGGAATCAACCAGCAATGGCGCGACGCGGCGCGTCTCCGGATCGATAGGGCAATTGATCGCACTCACCCGTCGTGCGGCCCTGTTTATCGGCGGCGACACTGGCCCGATGCACCTCGCCAACATACTGTGCGTTCCGGTGGTGGCGATCTTTGGGCCTACCAACCCGGAGCGCAATGGCCCTTATTATTCGCCTTACATTGTTCTGCGACATGAGTCCAGCGAGACCAGCTATTCGCATCACGACCGGCAGCATGAAGGGCTGATGAGCATCACCTCTGCCGAAGTGGTCGCCGCTGCGCGTACACTGCTAAACAAATGACATATGAATGATGCCGCACAAAAACCAGCATGGACGTGGAGTCGCATCGCCCGGCGCATCCGTGTCCCGCTCGGGTTCGCTTTTGCTGCGCTTTATCTCTGGCTGGCGAAGCCGACGTGGACATCCATTGGAGTCGGGTGCCTAGTCGCCGCTCCCGGAGTTTTGCTGCGCGCAATCGCCGCGGGACACGTCCGCAAGAACGCTGAGTTGACCACGACCGGGCCATACGCGTACACGCGCAACCCACTTTATTTGGGATCGATCATCATCGCGTTGGGATTCGGTGTCGCGTCTGAAAGTGTTTGGGTAGCCGTGGCAATCATCGTCTTGTTCCTGGCGATTTATCTTCCGGTGATCAAGTCAGAGGAAGTTTTTCTTCGCGGTGCATTCGGCAATTTCGATGAATATGCCAATAATGTTCCACGGCTGTTTCCCCGGTTGCGTGCCGCCGGCGGTTCTACCGCAACTAGTTTCTCGCGACAGCTTTATCTGAAGCATCGCGAGTACAACGCTGTGGTAGGCTCATTACTGATGATGCTGGCTCTCGTCCTGAAACTGGTTTGGACTTCCGCAAAGACCAGGGGCACCATTTAATTTGTTGAACTCATACAAAAGATATTTCCTTAGCGCATTGCTGTGCGCGGCTTGCTGCGGTTTCGCTCAGACTCCACAACCCACCACGGCACAGATCGGCGCTGGGTCGCAAGTGATCGCTCCAGATCCGGCTTACAAATTCCCCAACGGGCAGACACTGGTCTACGGCGTGGATTGGCGGTTGTTCAATGCGGGCACCGCGACGTTGCGGATGGAGCGCGCGGGTCGGGAGCAGCGCATCGTAGCCACCGCGGACGCATTAGGATTTGTGGCTCTGCTCTATCACGTGCAGGACCGGTTCGAGTCGTTTGTCGACCCCAAGACTCATTGCTCGCTCACCCTGAGCAAGCACACTGAAGAGGGTTTCCGTCGGCTGGAGACGAACATCACCTTTGATCAGGCGCATAAGAAAAGCGTGCTCTCGGAAAAGAACCTGAAAACTAATCAAAGCAAGAAAGTGGAGAATGACACGCCCGAATGCGTGGTGGATGTGGTCTCCTCTGCGTATTACATTTCCTCCCTGCCACTGGTCGCTAACGGTGTTCACCGGTTTCCCATGAATGACGGCGGGAAAACCGTGGACGTGAAAGTCACAGTCGAAGGGCGCGAAGATGTGAAGACCCCCGTCGGCACATTCAAGACGGTCCGCATAGTTGCGGCCGCGGAAAACGGTCCCCTCAAGAACCGCGGCCAGATCTGGATCTGGTACACCGACGATGCCGCCCACACTCCCGTGCAGATGAAAGCCCGCCTCTTCTGGGGCACCCTTGTATTTCATCTGCAAAAGATCGAAAACTCGCCTCAGCACTGAATTCCAAACCAAAAAACGCATCCAACTCCACGGGTGTAATCTGTAAAAGGCGGAGGCCTCTATGGCAACACAAGCAATCACTAATTCTGATGACCATCGGGAGTTGGCAACGGTTTTTGAAACTGTGAAGGAACCAGAAGCACTCGTTGTGAAAGGTTTGCTCGACGCAGCCGGGATCGAGTCACTGATCACTGCCGAAGCAGGCCCTTTGGACGTGCTACCAGGGGTCGGCGTAATACTGGTTCGGACTGCGGAAGAATTTGCCGATCAAGCCCGCCTGTTGATCGAGGACTATTGCTCCGGTAACGAAGCCGAGATGGTTGAGCAAGACAAATGTGACCAATCGGACAAAGAGCCTGCCGCTTAGTGTTTTGGCTCATTCCGTCTTGGGGCTTACTTTTTTTCCATCCATGTAGAACGTGACTGCGCCCTGAAGATCGGTGCGGAAGGTCCGCGCGCGTGCGGCCATCAGCCGCGCCAGGATAATGGGCTTCGGGTGTCCGTAAATGCTGCGATATCCCACGGAGATCACCGCGAACTGAGGATGCACCGCGTCAAGCAGTTCCGGAGTCGTCGACGTAGCGCTCCCGTGATGGCCCACTTTTAGCAGGTCAGAGTGGTGCGCGTGCGCTGCGATCCTTCTCTCAACTTTTCTCTCAGCATCGCCCTCGAGCAGGGCAGAAGTGTTTCCGTAGCTGATTTCCATTGCCAGTGAATCGTCGTTCTTGGCTTCACGCAGAGGAACATAATCTGCGTCTGGCGCGAGCACATTCACGTGTAACTGACCGAAATCAAATTGATCCGGAGCGGTGTGATGGACCACAGTGACTCGTTGTTCTCCGGCCTCTCGAAGAAGCTCGCGATAGGAAGCCGTCGGCGGGTTCACCCCCACCCACAGCTCTTTCGGCCTGAAGTTGGCCATCACGCTGAACAATCCGCTGAGATGGTCAGAATGTGCGTGCGTCAGCGCGATCGCATCCAGTCGGGTAATGCCGCGCGACCAAAGATATGGCGAGACCACATCTTCACCGATATCAAACGAATCCGAATGCGCACCGCCGACTGGCCCGCCTCCATCGATCAGGAGCGTGCGTCCGTCCGGAGTTACGATGAGGATTGAATCTCCTTGGCCGACGTCGATTGCAGTGACCTCGGCAACACCAGGCCGCAAATCCGGTGCGGATGGAATCACCAGGAGCCACGCGCTAAGGAAGAGGCCTGCGATTCCTGCTGTAGTGAATGCCCGCCGTTTGCTTGGCGAGGTAAGCATTGCGAACACGAAGGCTGCTGCTGCAATCAGGGAGACCGTTGCCGAGGGCATGGCGATGCGAACGTCGGCGAACCGGACTCCTCCCAAGTGCCGTACCGTACCGGTGATTCCGTGAAGCGTGAGAGCAGTCAGCGCAACGGGAAGCGCCGCAATCTGCTGTGAGACGTAGCTCAACAGGGTCGCAACTATTCCAAATGGCATCAGTATTGCCGTCAGGGGGACGACAACCATGTTGCTGGGCAATCCCAGCATGGCCAGCCGATGGAAATAGATCACCATGGGCAGCGCCAGTGCGATTTGGATGATGGTGGATACGGTGATGAGATTGAAGATGGCGATGGCAATCCGCACACAGCCCACTACCAGCCATGTTGAGAAACGCAGCTGCAATTGCTCGACATCGAATCGGCGAGGCAAGAAGAATCTCATCCACGCGAATGAATAGAGCCGCGCGGCGCGAGCGCTGATCATCCGCAGGTCGAGTCGGAATTGTGCCAGCTTCGGTGGAAGCGTCGCATCATATCCGGTGATTCCGATTGCGGATATTGCTTGCTGGTAGGGAGCGGAAGTGCGCTCAAGCAGCGGCTGCACGATCCCGCCGAGGATGACGACACTTAAGAACGTCAGTTGAAAGCTCGCTTCAAACAGGGTATGTGGAGAAGCGAGCAGCATCAGGAGTGCCGCTGTGCCGATGGAATTCAGCGAAAATTTCTCGCGATAGAGCAGCCGCGCCGTCAGATACAGAGACAGCATCAGAGCCGCGCGCACGATCGGCGACCCGAGGTCGGTCATGTATGCGTAGAACAATGAAAGGATGATCGTCACAGCGGTTGTCACCGCCTCGCTGGCGCGGAAGCGTTTTGCCAGCCAGAAGATCACGAAGGCGAGTATTCCCACATTCATCCCTGATACCACCAGGATGTGATAGGTGCCGGTGCGCTGAAAGTCAGTCCGCGTGTCCCGCTGAAGCAATGATTGTTCGCCGATGATCATTGCCGCCAACACACCGGCTTCTTCTTCGTTCATCGAAAACAGCTTGCCCACTCCGGTGCTGTTCCAAAATCCCATTCGAGATAATCCAAGCATGTGGTCGACCAGGCTGCGGCGCATGCGACTGCGCCAGAGCCCTAGCTTTGAGCCGGAAAACCCCGGAAGCTTTTCCACGCGGTCGGCGCGGACGGATGCAAGCGCGGCAATGCCGTTGTCATGCAGGTATCCGCGATAATCCATCGCGCCGGGATTTCCATAATTCCGGGGCTCGCGCAATTTCGCGGCGAATTGAATGCGCTCGCCATAAAGGAAGACAGGGATGGCGGAGTCGGGATCGTTGCTTGCCAATTCCGGCGATGCATCTTCGTCAGAATCACCCGCGATCTTCGAGTGAACATTTACACGGATGCCGATCGCAATCGGCACACGCTCTTCTCCAGTTTCTGTTGAGTAGGCGATCTGCTCGGTATCGATGTCAATCGTCTGCCGCCGCTCCTGCTGCGAACCGCCAGCACGGAAGGAAAAGCTTCCTGAATCGCGCAGCAACCCGCTGCGGACGACGTGCCCAATGATCGTGACTTGTTCGCCGTTGGCGAAGTTAGAGAGGTCTGGAGTGCTGCCCTCGGTCTGCTGCTGAAGTTGTACCTGCACAGCTCCGAGCAGCACCAGCGATGCCAATCCGGCGAGAAATGAAATCCGAACCCGATCTCGCGCCGAATACAACGCATACGCGCAGAGGAGAGCGAAGGCCGCCAGGCACCACAACATCGGCGAGATGGCGTAGGTTCCCCAAACGATGCCGAGCGAGTAGGCGACCACCGCATAAAAAACGGGCTGGTCGCTGGGACGAGGCAGGTCAGCTGATTCGGGATTACGCTGGGGCTCCACGGCTGCGGAGCAATCGGTTACCGCTTACAAGTTATCGAGCGCTTCGCGTCCAATGCCAGGTTCCCAAACCAACATTTCGTATTGGGCCATTCCGGTTTTCACATAGGGGTCGTTGTCACGTATCCGGTCCAATTGCGCTTCCAGATCTCCCTCGGGCAACCTCAAAAGCAGTGCGCCACCATTGCGCGGAGAGAACGGACCGGAAACCAGCAGGATGCCTTGCTCTTTGAGTCCACGCAGATAGGCGCGATGAGCTTCGACATGCGACAAGACTTCTTCCAGGGGACGACGATAACGGATCACACCGATTGCGTACGGCATTGCTCTCCTTTGAGATTGAACAGAGCGATTCGTGCGTCCCAGATCCGCAACAAACGCAGAGGGATGTTATCGCACAAGTTGCACGATTGTCTCTAAATGAAATGTCTGCGGGAAGAGGTCAACCAAATCTATCGATTCGATTCGGTATCCCGATTCGATCAGCACACGCAAATCGCGGGCGAGAGTAGATGGGTCACAGGAGACGTAGCAGATGGCTTTGGATTCGACCTTTGCCAGGCTGCGGGTGACTTGGTCGCCGAGTCCAGCGCGCGGTGGATCCACTACGACCAGATCGGGATGCTTGGACTGCAATGATGGCTTGCGCAGGAAGTCTTCCGTAGTGCTGCGGGCAGTCTCTACATTCTCCGGCGCGTTCGTGCGCAAGTCCGCAAATGACGCCGGAGCGGACTCCACGGCGATCACGCGCTTGAACGTCCGCGCCAGCGGCAGCGAGAACAATCCGGTGCCGGCGTACAGATCGAGAGCGAGTCCGCCTGATCTGTTTTTCGTGACCGCGGAAACCAGTTCATCTGCCATGAATCGATTCGTCTGGAAGAACGAGCCAGCGCGAACGTGGTAAGCATCCGTTTTCGTGCGGTAGATGATCTCGGTCTGGCCCATCGACCAGAGCATCTTGTCAGGCTCTGCGCTCGCAAACGCAACTGCGCCGATGAATTCCGGCAATGCTGCCTTGAGGTCCTCAGTAAAGCTTTCCAGCTTCGTACCTTCTTGACCGGAAACGTACAGCTCCAACTGCAGCTCGTTGTCCTCTGCATTGACGAAATACTCAATCTCGCTTATTTCTGCCGGCACGCTGCCACGCTTCCCCAAGTCCCAAACAGAAGCGATAGCGCGATTGATCAGCGGTGAACTGATGGGGCACTGCTCTACCGGCAGCAGTTGATGCGAACCGAATCGGTAATAGCCCATCTCAAATCTGTTCGCGTCAGCCGCGCGCACTTTCATGCGCGTCCGGTTGCGATAGTTCCATGGCTGCGATGCATGCACCTGAATGGGTTGTTGCCAATCCAGCTTCGCCGTGCGCTTCAGGGTCTCGTAAAGAATATTCTTCTTGATCTCAAGTTGATGTTCGTAGCTGGTGTGCTGGTAGTGGCAGCCACCGCAGTTCTGGAAGTAAGGACATTCAGGGACTGTCCGCTGCGGTGAAGGAACAAGTATCTCTTCAGCTCGCGCGCGTGCGAATCCGGATTTCTCATCTTTGATTCGGGCGGAAATCTCTTCGCCCTCAAGTACAAACGGGACGAATACCGTCTTGCCCTTGCCGGAGGCATCCGTTGCTGGCAAGCGCGCCAGTCCATCACCGCCGTAAACGAGTTTTTCAATCTTCAGCTTCAATTTGCTCACATGTAGAACAGGCTTAAGCGCGGAAGCTTGGCGCGTTCCAATAAACGTTTATTTACGTATTGTCGATGAAGCTGTTCGATCTGCGCGGAGATCATCTTGCTCCGATAAGGTGCGATGTCACGGTCTGCTTGTGCGCGTACTTCGAGGAGCTCGGCATCAGCGGTTGAGGTGAGCAGCGAGGCAAATAATTTTTCTTCCATGACGGTCAGTTGTCGTTCCAAGTCTTCCAACTTCGGCGATTCGCCGGCAGATATCAGCTTCGCAAGCGATCTTAGGGAATCCGCGAACTGGCTCGTCAGTGTCTTCACGCCGGGCGAGACCGCCGCATTCTCCAGTGCCGCCGCGTTCCTGTTCAAGAACGCCGCGACTGCGCTGGCTTCCATTCCGGGTGCCTCAGCATTTGTCTTTGCGGGGCTTCCGGTCGCGGCTTCTTTCATCTCTTCGGCGGCAGCGAGTACCTCCTGCGAACAGTAGGCAAGGCTATTGACCTTACGCGTCTTCGCGCGCGCGGGCTTGCTGTCATATGAATTAAACGCGGAGTCGATGCCGCGCAACACGGCCTCCAGCGGAATGCCCGCATCCTTCCATGTCTCGATCAGCGCCCAGTCGAGAGTGGACATCAGCAGCGCGGCGCCGCGTCGGCGCTGATACTGCTCCTCGATTTCAGTGAAGTAGTTGAAGTAGTTTTCCACGAAAGGTGAGATTAACTATGAAAGGCTCTATAAATTTATTTTCGTCTGTGTGCGGCTGCGGTGTCGGCCTCTTCGCGAGCGGGCCGGGGACGAATATGCGCATTGCGCTCCCAGATAATGCGCAGGCCATCGAGCGTGAGCAGGTCGTCGACAGCGGTGATGTATTTCGATCCCGCCGCGATCAGCGGCGCCAGGCCGCCGGTGGCTACCACTTTCAGTTCCGGCCCCATCTCCGCGACCAGCCGTTCGAGAATGCCGTCCACCAATCCCAGATAGCCGTAGTACAAGCCTGACTGCACACTGCCGACA
Source organism: Acidobacteriaceae bacterium (assembly GCA_025462925.1). Classification (GTDB taxonomy): domain Bacteria; phylum Acidobacteriota; class Terriglobia; order Terriglobales; family Acidobacteriaceae; genus JAICLA01. The sequence goes on along the minus strand of JAOAPL010000130.1, from coordinate 18,298 downwards.
GTATTAGTTCCAATGACGCTGTTGCGTTGCGGTTTGCGGATGTCAACGCGAGGCAGTCGAGCGGTGCGTTCAAAGAGCGCTTCCGCGGAAATCCCGATCCCCGGCGCGATCACTCCGCCCATGTACTCGCCCTTTTTTGAGACCGCGTCGAAGGTGGTTGCTGTTCCGAAATCGACCACCACGCAGGGGCCGCCGTATTTTTCGAAGGCGGCAACGCCGTTTACGATGCGGTCGGCGCCCACCTCCGCCGGATTGTCATACTGCACCGGCATCCCCGTTTTTACGCCGGGCTCGATGAACAGCGGCTTGATATGGAAGTAGCGCTCGCAGAGTTCGCGAAGAGTTGTGTCCATCGGCGGCACAACCGATGAGATCACGATGCCGCGGAGCTGCTTCACTTCGATGTTGTCCATGGCAAAAAGATTGCGGAAGAGAACACCGTACTCGTCCACCGTCTGGGTTTTTATCGTGGCCACGCGCCAGTGGGCCACCAGCTTCGTATACTTTGTCGCCGCATCGGCGTCGGAGTGGCCCTGGTCTTCAGAGGCATACAGTCCCAGCACCGTATTCGTGTTGCCCACGTCGAGTAAGAGGAGCATCGTTATGTATCTCTAAACCTTCCGAACGCCGCCGCTGATCAAAGTCCTCACGCCGGAATCGGTTTGTATCTTCAGGAAGCCGCGTGAATCAAGTCCCAGCGTTCTTCCAGTGTATCCAACATCCGGACCGCCTTGCTCGTGCACCAGCACATTCGCTCCACGCGCATAGGAAGAGCATTCCTCGAAGCGGCGGATGACAGATTCCGCTGCTCCCGACGCCACGCCTTCTTGCAACACGCCGTATTCGCGGTCAAGCGATTCTAGCAAAGCTGCGGCAATCTCGACGCGCGGCCATTCGCGACCGGTCTCAATTTGCAGCGAAGTGGCGAGCGCGCTGATCTCTGCGGGGAAGTGCGATTGATTAACATTCAATCCAATGCCAATCACGGCGTACTTCACGCTGCGCATGTCCGCATTGACTTCGGTGAGTATTCCGCCGAGTTTCTTGTCGCCTAGCATGATGTCATTCGGCCAGCGCAGATCAAGCGCGATGCCCGCTACAGATTCGATCGCGTGATGCGCGGCCAAGCCGGCGATGAGCGAGAGCCAAAGCACATCGTTCGGAGTCAGGGTTGGGCGCAGAATCAACGACAGATAAATGCCGGTGGATGGCTCAGAGTGCCAACTGTGTCCGCCGCGACCGCGTCCCGCGAGTTGCTCTTCCGTAATGAAGACGCTGCCTTCTTCCGCGCCGCTGGCTGCGGCTTGCATAGCGGCAGAATTGGTGGAGTCGATCACGGCAAAGTGATGGATCCGCTGCTCGGATTCGAAGATGGTTCCGCGTAGCTTTGAAGTAGCAGAGAGATTCGCGGCTGTGAGGAGGTCGTCCATATCGTCAAAACGAAAATCGGGGCAGAATGAAAAAGCGTACTCCGAAATGCAGAGTACGCCGGATCACGAACAGATTACGGTTTTACTTCTTTGCAGGCGAACTTCCAGCAGGTGCTGCGGCAGGCGCGGTTGCGGCCGCTCCAGGTGCGGGTGCGGGCGGTGCAGGACGCGCTTCCAGGCTAAGCTCGATCTTTACTTCGTCTCCTACCACAACCCCGCCGCCCTCGATCGCTTTGTTCCATGAGACGCCATAGTCCATGCGATTGAGTTTGGTCTCCGCGACAATGCCGATCATGGTGCCGCGCGCTGTCGCCAATTTGCTGAGTTCGAACGGGAGCTCGATATCTTTGCTCACACCCTTCATGGTCAGAGTGCCGATCGCGACCAGCTGATTGCCGCGCTTTTCCACGCGCTTGCTCTTGAAGGTGATCTCGGGATATTTCTCGACGTCGAAGAAGTCCGCGCTCTTCAAATGCTTGTCGCGGCCTTCATTGTCGGTGGTGATGGTGGCTGTCTTGATCACCGCTTCTACAGAAGACTTAGTCACATCGGCATCGTCATAGTTGATGCTTCCGGAGACGTTTGAAAATCGGCCAGGCACGTTGCTGATAACCATGTGGCGGACGCTGAATGTTGCCGACGAATGATTCGGGTCGATCTTGTAATCGGCGGCAAGTGCGGAGGCGGAAAGCGCCAGCGCAAACAGCACCGCGAGAAACAGACCCTTTGATCTAAAGGTACGCATGGATGTGTGACTCCTGATAGTTGTTGGAATTTTGAGAGTAGGTGCTTAGAATGCCTCAACAAGTGCGGCGATACAATGTTTTTTCTTCGACCCGGATCAAGCCGCCACGATCCGCATGCTCATATCCACGGCCGCAGCGGAATGGGTCAACGCGCCCACGGAGATGTAGTCTACTCCGGATTCCGCGTATGCACGAACATTTTCAAGCTTGATGCCGCCGGAGCATTCCAGCGGGACGCGTCGCGAATGACTCTGCACGCGCTCCACGGCGAGACGCACCGTCTCCGGAGTCATGTTGTCGAGAAGAATGGCTTCCGCGCCGTTGCTTAGCGCCTGTTCCAACTCCTGCATATTGCGGACTTCAATCTCAATGGGCTGCTCGCCGCGTCGATTGCGGTGCGCCTTCTCCAGCACCGCGGCGATGCCTCCGCCGAGCGCGATGTGGTTGTTCTTGATGAGAACGCCGTCTGAGAGATCAAGACGATGATTGAAGCCGTTGCCGCAGCGGACCGCGTATTTGTCCAGAACGCGCAATCCGGGAACGGTCTTGCGTGTATCGAGAATGCGCGCATGCGTTCCGGTGACAGAGTCGGCGAACTTGCGCGTGAGCGTTGCCACGCCGCTCATCCTCTGCAACACGTTCAATATCACGCGCTCACAGGAGAGGATCACGCGCGCGTTGTGGCGGATGACCGCCACCGGCTGTCCCGGACGCAGCTTGATGCCGTCGAAAATCTCCGGATGGCTGGTGACTTCAGAGTGGCCGATGACGGCGCCGTCGAGCTGTTCGAAGATCTCTATGATCCTGGCGACCGCGCCGATGCCGGAGAGGATGCAATCCTGTTTGGCAATGACGGTGGCTGTGGCCCGCTGCTGCGGCTCAATGGTGGCGTAGGTGGTTGCGTCGCGCGTCGCCTTGTCTTCGAGGAGCGCGTTCTCGAGTATCGCGGTTATACGTCGGCTATGCCAGTCCAAGGGACTCTAATCCTGTTTCTTTCAAGGATAATGGGCTTCGCTGACAGTATATATCGCGTTTTCTAAACCACAACTTCCGGGACTTCCAGTTCGTGCCGCCGGAACGCGACCTGGAAGGCTGTTACGACGCGCGGATCGAAGTCAACACCAGCACCTTTTTCAATGATCTCCTTTGCGTCGAAGGTGGACATGGCTTTGCGGTACGGACGGTCGCTGGTCAGTGAATCGTAAACATCCGCGACGGAGATGATGCGCGCCTCCAGGGGGATCTCTTCGCCTTTGGTGGGGTGATAGCCGCTGCCGTCGAACTTGTCATGGTGCGAGAGGATGATGGGCAGCACCCGGCGCAAGGTCCCGCCGACCGGCTCCAGGATGTCCATCCCCTTTTCCACGTGTTGCTTCATCTCGTCGAATTCTTCCTTGGTCAGGCGCGCGGCCTTGTAAAGGATTTCGCGGCTGATGTCGAGCTTGCCAATGTCATGCAGCAGCGCTGCCGCGCGGATGTCCTCAATGCGCGATTGTGATAGCCCGTAGCAGGCGCCAATCTTGCAGGCGTAAACGGAAACCCGGTAAGAGTGGTTCTGCGTGTACTTGTCCTTTGTGATGAACTGCTGAAGGATCATCAGCACGCCGTCATACGTGGCCTTCAACTCCTCCATCTGTTCCTGTTGCTTCTGGTGCAACGTTCCCATGCCATACGCTGTGACGACCAGGATGCCGCCCCACACAGTGATATCGAACCACTGTTCGTCGATGGAAAAGATGGTGGGTCCGGTCCTAGAAAGTTGCGGCGACCAATAGATCACCATGCCCACCAGGAAAATACTGGCGAAGGCAGTGAGCACGGCGTGCCGGCGCCCATAGGTGTAGGCGGAGAAAAGAGTAGGCAGGGAATACAAACCCAAAATCATTTTGTGGGAAGAGACCAGAAAATTAAGGATCCCAGCCAGCACGAAAAGAGAAAGAATCAGCCAGAACTCGGAATTGGTCTTGGCCAACAAATGCGAGTTGATCTTCTCCAGCTTCACTTTCATCGGACTTGCCCCGCACTTTAGCAATCTTGGAAAATTGACTGTACTTGGGGTTAAACGCGAATCGTAGCCTTATAAGGGTCGAGCGGCAATGGCAAAGTAGATGCCCAGAGTACATGGCCGGTCGGAAGAAGCTTGTAGAATGCGGTGTGACGAGGAACTTTCAATGGCAGATACGGGACTTTCGCAGATCGGACAGATCGCTATCAATGTGCATGACAGCAACCGCGCGACTGAGTTTTACCGCGACAAGCTGGGGATGAAGCACCTGTTCTCGGCAGGCCATCTCGCCTTCTTCGATGCGGGCGGTGTCCGATTAATGCTCTCGCCGCCAGAGAAACCGGAGTTCGACCATCCGAGTTCCATCCTTTACTTCAAGGTGGATGACATTCAGCAGCAGTACGAGGCGATGCAGGCGCGTGGAGTGAACTTTGAGGACAAGCCGCACGTGGTGGCTCCAATGCCGACCTATGACTTGTGGATGACGTTCTTTAGGGACTCGGAGAATAATCTGCTGGGGTTGATGAGCGAGGTGGCACGGTAGACATCAAAAACTTGCCGCGGATTGCACGGATTTGCACGGATGAATTCGGTTTGTGTTCCGTTCTGCAGTTAGTTGGACGCGAGCCTCAAACCTGAAAACACGAAGGGCACAAAGGTTTCACAAAGGACACGAAGTTCTGAGGGGAACAAGGCAAATGCTTACCACGGATTTCACGGATGGACGGATTTGCACGGACAAGGCTAACCGTGGTCGTCAAGATCCGCGAGCGCCCTCTGAATTTTTTCAATCAATCCCGCCAGTTCCCCGGAACGTCGCTTGATGCCTTCCACGACTTTCTCCGGAGCCTTAGCCATGAACTGCTCGTTGGATAATTGTCGCTGCGCATTGGCCATCTCCGTCTCGAGCTTTTTCAATTCTTTGGTCAAGCGCTCGCGCTCGGCGGCGACATCGATCTTCTGTTCGTAAACAACGCGTACTTCGTAGTTCGGGGACACGCGCGCTCCAGCCGCATTTGAAAGAGAGCTTGCGGTGAAAGCAACCTGCTCCACATTCGCGAGTTTGTGAATCGAGTTCAGATTCGCCTGAAAAACTCTCTCTATACGGTTGCCGTTGGAAGCATGAACTTCGATCGGTGTCTTCTGCTTGTTCTCAATCTTCATCTCCGCGCGAATGGTGCGCACGTCAACGATGAGCGCCTGAAGAAGCGACATCTCCTCTTCGGCGGCGTCATCGCTAACAGTCTCGGCTGAAGGTTTCGGATACAGCGCCAACGCGATCGACTTCTTCGGCGGCTTGCCGTCGTATATCGCATTCCATATCTCTTCTGTGATGAACGGCATAAAAGGCGAAAGCAGTCGCAGCGAGCCTTCAAAGATGTGCAAAGTGAAATCGAGAGCTGCGCGGGTGGTCGCCTTGTCAGTGTCGGAATCGCCGGCGTTTAAGCGCAGTTTGACTATTTCAATATACCAATCGCAGAATTCGTTCCAGAAGAAGCGGTAAATGGCATTAGCGGCTTCGTCGAAACGATAGTTGTTGAGCGATTCGTCCACCTGTTGAGTGACGGAGTGGAAGCGCGAGAGTATCCAACGGTCTTCGAGCGTAGAAGGTTTTGGCGTTGCGGAAGCATCAAACTGCGAAAGCGACCACGCACCTGATTCCTGCGCTCTGTCCACGTTCATGAAGATGAAGCGGGCGGCGTTCCAGATCTTGTTGGCGAATGCGCGATAGCCTTCGGTGCGGTCCTCGTTGTAGGCGATGTCCGGCCCCGGTGCCGCCATTGATGCTAGCGTAAAGCGCACGGCATCAGTGCCGAAGCGCTCGATGATTTCGATAGGATCGAGCACGTTGCCCTTTGTCTTCGACATCTTCTGCCGGTCGGCATCACGCACCAGCGCATGGATGTAGACCTCGCGGAAGGGAACGCTCTCAGCCAGCTTTTTCTGCCCTTCCGGCGTGGTGGTGTCGAGCTTGTCTTCATCGCCCATGAACCAGGTGCCCATCATGATCATGCGCGCCACCCAGAAGAAGAGGATGTCAAAGCCGGTGATGAGCAGCGACGTGGGATAGAAAACTTCCAAGTCTTGCGTCTTTTCCGGCCAGCCGAAAGTCGTGAACGGCAGCAGCGCGGATGAGAACCAGGTGTCGAGCACGTCGGTGTCCTGCTCGATATTGGCGCTGCCGCAATGCGCGCACTTGGTCGGCGTGCTGCGGGCGACGCTGTGCTGCTTGCAATCGGCGCAGTGCCATGCGGGGATGCGATGTCCCCACCACAACTGGCGCGAGATGCACCAGTCGTAGATGTTGTTCATCCAGTTCAGATAAATGGTCTTGTAATTATCCGGCGTGAACTTGATGTAGCCCTTGTCCACCACCTCAATCGCGCGCTTGGCCAGCGGCGCAATCTTCACAAACCACTGGGTGGAAAGACGCGGTTCCACAATCGTCTTACAGCGATCACATTTCCCGATTGAGAGCATGTGGTCTTTCACGCGGACGAGCAGATGCTGCGCCTCAAGGTCTTCAACGATCTTCGTTCGCGCGGCGAAGCGGTCGAGCCCAGCGTAGGGGCCGGCGTTCTCATTCATGCGCGCGTACTCGTCCATGATGTTGATCTGTGGCAAGTGATGGCGCTGGCCGATGGCGAAGTCATTGGGATCGTGCGCCGGTGTGACCTTCACCGCGCCGGTTCCGAATTCGGGATTGGCCCAGTCGTCGGCGATGATGGGGATCTCGCGATCCATCAATGGCAACTTCGCAACGCGGCCAATCAGATGCTTGTAGCGCTCGTCGTTAGGATTCACTGCGACCGCAGTATCGCCCAGCATTGTCTCCGGACGCGTGGTCGCGACCGTAATGGAGTCCTTGCTGCCGACGATCGGATATTTGATCTCGTAGAGCTTGCCCTGGGTCTCTTCGTGCACCACTTCGAGATCGGAGATGGCGGTCACGCATCGCGGACACCAATTGACAATGTAATTTCCGCGGTAGATCAGGCCTTGCTCATAAAGCCGGACGAAGACCTCGCGCACTGCGCGCGAGAGGTTCTCGTCCATGGTGAAGTACTCGCGGTCCCAATCGACCGATGCGCCCAATCGCTTCATCTGATCGAGGATTGCCCCGCCGTAGTGTCCCTTCCACTCCCACACGCGTTCGATAAACTTCTCGCGTCCCAGTTCCTGGCGTTTTTTGCCTTCGGTGGCAAGCTGACGTTCCACCATCATCTGCGTGGCGATTCCGGCGTGGTCGGTGCCCGGCAGCCAGAGCGTAGTGAAGCCGCTCATGCGCTTCCATCGGATGATGATGTCCATCTCCGTCTGATTGAGCATGTGGCCCATGTGCAGGCGTCCGGTGACGTTGGGCGGGGGCAGTAGCAGGTCAAAGACGTTTTCGGCGGACTCAGGCGTGTTTACGTGGAAGAGTTTTTCCGCCACCCAGTATTCGGCCCAGCGCAATTCAATAGCACCCGGGTTATATGCCTTGGGAAGTTCGTGCGACATCTATATGCAGGTTCCTGACGTGAAAGGGTAAACAAAAATGATAACAGGAGAGCCGCGTCAAGGGCTTTCACCACGGAGGCACGGAGGCACAGAGAAAGGCAAAAGCTTTAACCGCGGATCAAAGAAAGATCAAATCGGATTCGAGGCTGAGGAAGCAAACTAGATCGATATCAAGTAGCGGATCAATAAGATAACGAGCGACTTACCTGAAAGGAATCAGATCTTATCCGTCTTTTATCCGAGGTTAGTTTTCGCTCTTACTTCTTTGCCGATTCCAGCTCTTTCGCGATCTCATGCATCACCGCGGGCAGCATCCGTTCCATAACGCGGGTGACCACCTGCGCGATGGTGTGTGCATCCATGCCGCTTGCTGCTGGCGCAGCCGCTGCTGCGGCCATGACTTCCGGAGCGGGAGCTTCGCCACCCATTGCCGCCGCGAGCGCGGAAGCGAGTTCAAGATCGTGGCCGTGCCCACCCTGAGCCGGTGCTTCGGGCGCTGACATCGCAATAACTGGCTCCGGCGTTTCTGCAACGGGAAGCGGTTCTTCCACTACGTGCGGCGCAGTTTCAACCGGCAGGTCAGCAAACGCAGCTTGCATCTGTTCGACCAGGGCGGCATCGTGCATGCCGTCTGGCGGCGCTTGAGATTCAGCGATCGGCTCAGCAGCCGGTTCGGCTTCCATTACCGGCTCTGCGGCTATCGCTTCATCCATCACAGCAGCGACTTCTATCGGTTCCGGATCGGGTACAGCCTCAAGCTTTTGCGTATCTTCGTAAGGTGGCGATTCAGGCTCAGCGGCTAGGATCGGTTCCGGTTCCGCTTCAACTGCTTCCACCGGTTCCGCTGATTCGAATCCAGACATACGGGCCGCTACGCGTTTCTCGAAGTCATCTTCTTCCGCGACTGGTGCGGGAGTTCCGGCAAGCTCTGCCGCCGCTGCTGCGAGTTCCGCGGCTTCGTCCGCTACTGCATCTGGAACGGCTTCGGGCTCAGATTCGCCAATCCTGGTGATGAACTCCTCGCTGGCCATCTCAACTCGGGAGGCGAGTGCGGGGTCCTGCGTAGGTATCGAGTACTTTACGGCGGGCGGGGGCGCGGGAAGGTCCAAGTCCGGGTCAACAGAGGCGGCCACGCTCACGCTGGCCATCACGGTTGGTTCGAGTGTTGGCAGCGGAACCGCTTCGTCAAAGCTGGGCATCGCTGGTGCCGGAGCCATATCAAAGCCGATTGCGGGCGCAGCCATGTCGAAGCCGGACGGGGGTTCCATTGCCGGCGACTCGAATGCCGGAGCCACAGCGGTTCCAAAATCCATTGCCGGGACTGACGGAGAAAATCCCACCGTCTCATCGAACGACGTTGCCGCCGCGGGCGGCGCAGGCGGAATGTTTACCGTTTCATCAAAGGACGAAACAGAAGGCGCCATGTCCATGGCGAACGCGGGGGCGGAGGCCTCGGCGTGCGTCATCTCAAATGCAGGTGCGGCAGGCGCTTCAGGGACTTCCGCCTCAGCGGGAGCGTCGGTCTTCCACTCCGCGTAACTCTGATCTTTGAACTCCTGGATCTGCGAAGCACTAAAGATCATCGTCTTTTCGTAGTCGGGCTTTTCCTCTTTGGGAGCCGAAGCAGCCGCCGCCTTCTCCACCAGCTTTCTCACTACTGCCAGCAGGTCAGTTGCTTCAAATGGCTTGATGATCACGCCATCGGCTTTCACGCGTTGAGTGTCAGCCGGCTCGTAGTGTTCCATCTTGCCTACGGTCAACAGCACTGGAGTCTTGGCGATCTCCATGTTGGCGCGAATCTTCTCGCAGACTTCCAGCCCGCTGTATCCGGGCATGTAAACGTCCAGGATGATGACGTCGAATTTGTCGACAAGCTTTTTGGAAGCGGCAGCGCCATTGCTCACGGCCGTTACTTCGTATCCTGCAGTTGTCAGGATATCTTTGCCCATTTTCTGGGCGGTCATGCTGTCATCAGCAAGCAGGATCTTAGTGGCCACGAATCATCCTTCGTTGAGGCAGGAATACATAGGGAAAATTACTGGTTTGCGGTAGGTAAGTCAATGGAAAGACACCCTAAATGAAGGCTAAGGCTATTGCTTAGTTGGAGGACAGTGGAGCGGTTCCCCTTCGCCACTCCCGGTTCTGCCAACCTCGCCGATTCCGCTCGCGTCTCATCAAGCACACAGGTGAATAACGTGCAGCGCAGAAAAGTGCTGCCATTTCGATCAAGGAGGAAAACGAAAATGCCAGCAACCAAGAAGTCCAGATCATCGCGATCAGCTTCTTCGCGAAGCCGCTCTGCCACTTCAAAAAAACGGTCGAGCTCTTCTCGCTCGTCTTCTTCGTCGGCCAAGAAAAGCTCCGGCAGGCGCAAGTACAGCCCCAAGGCACAAGACGACGTTAAGAAAGAGTTGCACGAATTCAAACGCGGAAAAGCGCGCAGCGGCCCCGGCGGCAAAGGTGGCAAGGTGAAAAGCCGTAAGCAGGCCATTGCTATCGGCCTGTCAAAGGCGCGTAAAGAAGGCGCAAAGGTCCCGCAGAAGAAAGCTGCTTAATCGGAAATCAAGAACCTACATGCTCAAGGCCGTGATCTTTGACATTGACGGGACACTCATCGATTCGGTGGAACTGCATGCCCAAGCATGGCACAGAGCGTTCATACACTTCGAGCGCCAGGTCCCGATAGAAGAGATTCGGAAGCAGATCGGCAAGGGTTCTGACCAACTTTTGCCGGTCTTTTTTACGTTGTATGAGCTGGAACGATTTGGAGGGGAACTAGAGCACCATCGCAGCGAATTGTACAGACGGGAGTTCTTGCGCAATGTGAAGCCATTCCCCAGAGTGCGCGAGTTGCTATTGCGTATCCGCGAGGATGGCCGACGCATTGCCCTGGCGTCCTCCGCGCACAACGACGAACTGAGTTATTACAAGCGCCTGATGAATGTCGAAGACTTAGTGGAGGAATCGGTTTCCGCGAACAAGGCGGCCAGATCCAAACCTCATCCTGACATCTTCTGTGCTGCACTCCATCAACTCGGGGACGTTCATAGCGATGAAGCTGTCGCCGTGGGCGACACTCCCTACGACGCCGCGGCTGCATCCGATATTCATATGCGGACAATTGGCATTCTGGGTGGAGTCTGGCCGGAGGAGAAACTGCGTGAAGCCGGTTGTATTGAGGTCTTCCGCAGTCCCGCAGACCTGCTTGAGCGCTTTGAACATTCGGCACTGGCGGAGGCGCGTGCCGCATGAGATTTCTATAAAAATTCCTTATCAAGAGAAAGGAGAAAGCAGATGGCGACAAAACGAAGTAGTTCGAGTTCTAGTTCTGGGTCGAGGACACCAGGAAAGGTCCAGAACATAAGCCGCGCTCACAGAGGCGGTGACAGGAGCAGCAGTGGCCGCGGCAAGATCGACAATGTGACCTATGACGTGATCGCAGTCATGCACGAGAAATCGCAAGGTCTGGAAGCCTATGACCAATACCTACAGGACGCGCGGAATCACGACCAGGTGCGTGAGGTTTTGGAAGAAATTCGCCAGCAGGATGAGGAGGCCGTGCAGAGACTTATGGAGTGCCTGAGAGAGCTCGTCAGCGGCGAAAGAGAAGAAGAGGAAGAAGAGGCGGCGTGATTTAGCTCAGAAAAATCGAGCAACTGAACCTAAGCGGCACAGTGGAAGAGCCATCTGTGCCGCTTATTTTTTGCGCGTACGTGATCCCTTACTGCTGGACGAGGACGATGACGAGTTCGCCGTTGGCTTAGATTCTTTGCTCTCGCTCTTGGCGCCGGAATCTTTGCTGCTACCCGAGCCGTCACTCTTTGAAGCGGTTTCCGTTCCGGACTTGGCTTCTGATTTTTCTCCGCTTGAGGATTTTGCGGCGCCATCGCCGGGTTCAGAAGACGATTGCGAGCCGGCGCTCTTCTTGGCGTAGTCGTTCACATACCAGCCTGTGCCTTTGAACTGGATTGCCGGGGCAGAGAGCAGCTTCTCCACCGGCCCGCCGCATTCGGGACACTTCTTGATGGGCTTAGCGGAAAAAAGCTGGATCTTTTCGAAACGATGTTTGCACTTTTTGCACTGGTATTCGTAAAGGGGCAATGTTTATTCCTGCTGATGAGATTTGTGGGAACTCTCAATTTTACCGCATCTGCGCCCCGTCTGCGGCTGCCAGGCGGCTGGTGCCAAACGATCGCACCTCGGGGGCTAAAGCCCATTGAATTTCAACCGCTTGCGGCACGACTGGAGTCGTGCCCTCAAAGCAACACCGTTGAACTGACTTTTTCCGCAGCCTGCTTAGCCGCTTAGGTTTACTAGTGGCCCCAATCCGTGCCAGTAAGCCTTCAATGAACCACGAATCAATGATTAAATGGTTCACCGCCCATGCCCGCTCCTCTTCAATGCGCGCTCTATGTCGTTGCCACACCTGTTGGAAATCTTGAAGACATCACCCTGCGCGCGTTGCGGGTCCTCAAGGAAGTCTCGGTTATTGCGTGCGAGGACACGCGGCAGACGCAGAAGCTGCTGAACCACTTCGATATCGACACGCGCTTGGTCAGCTATCACGACCACAATGAGACAACGCGCTCGGCGGAGCTGATCGTAAAGCTCGAAAACGGTGAATCCGTAGCGCTGGTCTCGGATGCCGGCACGCCAGGCATCTCCGATCCCGGATATCGGCTGATCACGCTGGCCATCCGACACAAGATCCCCGTGGTCCCGGTTCCGGGCGCGTCGGCATTTTTGGCGGCGCTGGTCGCCAGCGGGTTGCCGACTGACTCATTTCAATTCTCAGGATTTCTTGCCGCCAGGCGCGGACAGCGCCGGACAGAACTCGAGGCCATCAAGGAATCCCAAGCTACGCAGATCTTTTACGAAGCGCCGCACCGGATTGTGGAAGCGCTGGAGGATGTCGCCGAGGTAATGGGGCCGGAGCGACGCATTGTGGTGGCGCGCGAGGTGACAAAGCTCTACGAAGAGTTCATCCGCGGCACCGCCGCCGATGTCTTCGAAAGAATGCGACACCAGGAAGTCCGTGGCGAGATCACGCTGATGATCGCCAAAGCAGACGAATCGGTTGTCACCGCGCCCACAGAGAAGAAGATTGATGTGGCCCAGCGCCTCGCCGAGATCATGTCGGCACAACAACTCGACGAAAAAGCCGCGCTGAAAGTGCTGGCGAAAGAACGGGGCGTTTCCAAAAGCGAAGTCTATCGCCAGGTACAGAGGAAGAAGAAGTAGCAAAGCCCAAATGCGCAGAGTGTGTACCGACCCTATTGGTTGCCCCGCTCCGAGTGCAGCAGTGAGCACTAAAGTACATGGCTGGCATGGCTGCCAGACTGCATCTCCGTAACTTGTGCCAACTATTACTTGGCAGTCAAATAGTATCCGAGGTAGTAGAGATGAACCCGGATGATTTTGCCCATGCCGCGCACGAATTGAACAACGTGCTGCAAGTCCTGACCCACAGGAGTGAACAGCTTTTGAATTCACTGGAGGCATGGGACCCCATCCGCCTGGCTGTGCAGGAGATTGATTCTGAGATCAACCGCGCAGTGCCGCTGGCGCGGCGATTGGTCGAAGACGCTGAAGCGCACCAATCCGGTCCACGAGCGAAGCAACAGCCGCCTCCGGTCGATATCGACCTCGCTACAAGTCTTGAGCGCGCACCGCTGGCCAAGTACAAGCATTCTGATCCGCACAAGCCAACGCTGCTCTATGTGGACGACCATCCGGAGCGGCTGGTGGTTTTGCAAGCAGTGCTGGAATCTACCGGCTATCGCGTTCTCACGGCCGATAGCGCTCTTAAAGGCTTGGAAGTATTTCTCGCCGAGCCCATCGATCTCGTGGTGCTGGACTACTACATGCCCAGCATGGATGGCGGAGCGGTGGCCACGAAGATGCGTCGCTTGCGCCCCAATGTACCCATCATCATCTTCTCCGGCGCACTGACATTGCCGGAGTTGGTGATCGCAATGGTGGATGGCTTCATCTCCACATCAGACGAGCCGGAGATGCTGTTGCAGAAGATCTCGGAATTGCTGAACCACGTGCAGGCGCAAGCGTCGTAGGAAAACCAGCTATTAGCTGTCAGCTCTTAGCTTTCAGCTCACCCCAAACCTACTGATCGCTAAGCTCGCGTGTGCTTGAACCCGTGCGACTTTGGGTGGCGCAGGCCTTTAGGCCTGCATTAACGCCGCACTCTGAAGACGACTTTAGCCGCTGAGGTCCACAGACCCTACTTCTCGACGCTATTCCCCGCACGTTCCAGAGCCGCGATCGCATCCTGCAGGCGTTCATCCTTCACGAATAAGTAATCCGTGTCGTAGGTCGCAATCGGCGAGACGCTGATTCCTGCATTCGCTAACGCAGTCGTGAGCGATGCGATGACGCCAGTGGTCGCAAATGGAATCGGGCCTTGTAGTTTGAGACACCGCCAGCCCGGCTCGATCTTGATGTGCGTCATTCCATGCTCGGGATCAATGACCGCCTCTTCACAAACGATTGAAAGTTCTTCGTCCGTCCTTGTGATGGTGAAGAACGATCCTGTCAGCGCCCAGACCGGAATGGCGTCGATGGGATCGAGACGGCAGATGGCGAAGGTGGGAGAGAGGAGCGAGAGCTTCATTTCGGTAAAGTTGCATCCAGATATGAGATGTATCCAGCTATGAGTTGGTACGACTGGTAATAGTCGTCCAGTTTCATGGCAGAAATCGTGTCCTTCGGGCTGTGCAGGACAGGAAGCGTCGCGGAAGTCAGTGAATGAATGGTGATGGCGGGAATTTTCTTATTGCGAAACTGCTCCGAATCAGTGCTTCCCACTCCATCAACATTCATTGCGGTTACTGGCAATGACAAAGCACGTGCTACTTCTCCAATGGCAATAGTCAAATTTTTGTCGGCATGACTGACCCATACCTCGCTTGGTCCTAGACCCAACGTGTCCATATTCACCATGGCGCGAATGTTTGCCACCTGTTCCTTCGAAAGTTGTTTTACGTAGAAATTTGATCCCACTTCGCCAGCCTCTTCATCAGTGAAGCCGATAAAGATAATCGTGTGCTTTCTTTTCTTGCCTTTGAGACTCTCAACTAAGGAAGGCAATAATGAAGCGCCGCTCCAGTTGTCAACGATCCCTGTGCCCGCATGAACTTTATCGAAGTGCGCACCGATGATTATTTATGTGTTCTCTTCGCCAGCTATTGTGCAGATCACATTGGGGAGCTTGGAACCTTTCACCTGCTGTTCCGTGAGTCCTTCCTCGCAGCCTGCCTCCTTGAACATGATCTGCAACTCGTTCTTGCGGTCCTTGTTTTCAATGGGTACGCGCTGAAGGCGGGCTTCTATTACGTCGCGCTGGAGCTTTGAGTAAGAGATTTGGCACTCGGCGCTAATGGTCAGAAGCGAGCAGACGAGGAGCAAACAGCTTTTTCCACGCATTAGGGGACCTCATCCTTCGGTTCTTCTAGTACGAGTCCGTACGGGCTAAGAAGGCCAGCTTCTTCTCCGCTTCCAAAAAACTCGCCTCAAACGAATTCCTTGCGATCTCCCGCAGTTGGTCATCGGTAAAGCCGAATGCATCCTGCGCGAGTTGATACTCTCGCGCGAGTGAAGTCCCAAACATCGCGGGATCGTCAGAGTTCAGCGTGATCATCACCCCGGCATCGAACATCTTCTTTACCGGATGATCATCGATGCGGGCGCAACATCCTGTGCGCAGATTGCTGGTGATACAGATTTCTACGGGAATCTGTTTTTCGGCGAGATGCTCCATGAGGTCTGCATCGTGAATGGCATTGAGCCCGTGGCCGAGCCGTTCCGCGCCGATATTCAGCGCGCCCCAGATAGAGCCCGGGCCAGCACTCTCTCCGGCGTGCGCAGTCAGGCGCAGCCCTTTGCTGGACGCGTATCGATAGCCCTGCCGGAAAAGTTCCGCTGCGCCTCTGTTCTCGTCGCCGCCAATTCCGATACCAACAACACTGCTCTCACCGGATTGCTGAATCTGCTGCTGCCGGAACTCGGCGGCCTTTTCGATGACCAGCAGCGCTTCATCGGCGCCAAAGTTGCGCACTGCATCGAAGATCCAGAGCAGCGAGACGCCGAAGTCGCGTTCGCCGGCTATGCGTCCGCGCTCCATGCCGGCGAAGAGGGGGTCGAAGTTCTGTCCGCGCCAGTGGATCACTCCGACGGAAACGTAAACCTCGGCATGCAGCACGTTCTCCGCGTGCAGTTGCTGCATCATGCGATACACGACCAACTCGTAGTCTTCCGGATCGCGCAGGCGTTCGGTGACGGCTTTAAACGCCATGAGGAAGCCCTGGAAATTTGTGTATTGATAAAGCCGCTCGACGTCGGCAACAGCAAGCGGATCGCCGCTGGTCGGGTCTGCGGCGTAGCGATTGTTCACGCCGGGCATCGGTGTGTTGTGCTTAAGGCTCAGTTCGGAAAGAGTTTGCGGTGAGACCGTCCCTTCCAGATGGAGATGCAACTCAGCCTTGGGTAGCGCGAGGATGAAGCGATTCATTGAGGATTGAACCATTGCAGATTGAATCATTGACTCATTTAATTACTGACCCATTGAACCACGAAAATTCAACGAGTAACCAGTTCAATGGTTCAATGAACCAATGAGTGAATGGTTCAATTGTTCTTTGCGAACTCGCTGTGGTGCTGGCTGTAAATGAAGTAAATCACCAAGCCAATAGCCATCCAGCCGAAGAAACGAATCCAGTTCAGGATCGGCAGTCCTGCCATGAGGAGCATGCAGGTGAGGATCGTCATAACCGGTGCCAGCGGGCCGCCGGGAGCACGGAAGGCGCGAGGACGATTCGGCTCGCGATATCGCAAAATCAATACGCCGATCGCAACCAGTACAAATGCAAACAGAGTTCCAATGTTCGCCAGGTCGGCTACCGTACCGATGTCCAGCAGCCCAGCGGGAATTCCGACGGCCAAGCCGGCGATCCACGTGGCCACATGCGGCGTGCGGAAGCGCTGGTGGACTTTACCGAACATCCGCGGCAGCAATCCGTCGCGCGACATCGCGAACCAAACGCGCGCCTGTCCCAATTGAAAGACGAGCAGCGACGAGATCATTCCCAGCATCGCGCCGATCAGAACCGCCAGCCTTACCCACGCCATGTGGGGATGAATTCCCGTTAGGACCTTGAGCGTGTTGACGACGGGTGCGGCGTTGTCGCGCAGAGATTGCCAGGGCACCAGACCAGTGAGTACTACCACCACGGCAATGTAGAGGATTGTGCAAATGATCAACGTGGCGATAATCCCGATAGGCAGATCGCGCTGTGGATTCTTCGCCTCCTCCGCTGCGGTGGAGACCGAGTCGAATCCGATGTACGTGAAGAAGATGATGGCGCCGCCGGTGAGCACGCCACCCCAGCCGTTCGGTGAAAACGGATGATAGTTGTTGGGGTTGATGTACTTCGCCGCGAAGCCAACGAAGATGATGATGGCCGCAATCTTCAACACCACCATGATGTTGTTGGTCTCAGCGGATTCGCGAATGCCGCGTACGAGAATAATCGTGAGCAGCATCACGATCACGAACGCGGGAATATTGAAGCCGAAGTGCCATCCCGGCTCGTAAAGCGTGTTTCCGGCAAGATCCGTAAGGCCACCGGGAAGATACGCCGGCGATATCCATCGCAATGAGGGATGCAGATTGAACCAGTCGAGCAGATCGACAACGTGCGCGGCGAATCCAATGCTCACGGCGATGTTGCTCACCGCGTACTCCAAAATCAAATCCCAGCCGATGATCCACGCGATCAGTTCGCCAAGCGTTGCATAGGTATAGGTGTACGCGCTGCCGGCGATAGGGATCATTGACGCTAACTCTGCATAGCAGAGCGCGGTAAACGCACAGACAATCGCCACGAGCACGAATGACAGCGCAATCGCCGGGCCTGCCCCGGGACGCCCGAACGATGCCGAGTGGTGAATCAAATAGTCCAGCAGCGGCGCGTTGACGATCGACTTGACCTCGAACTGCTGTCCAGCAATCGCGGTGCCAACCACAGTGAAGATTCCGGAGCCGATGACCGCGCCGATACCCAATGAGGTGAGCGCCACCGGGCCCAGCGTCTTCTTCAGGCGTGTTTCCGGGCGCTCAGAGTCGGAGATCAGCTTGTCGATCGACTTCTTGGCGAAGAGCTGATTTTGTTTTGCAGCGACTTGATTTGGAGTGGAAATGGATTGCGCTCCTGCATCGACTACCGATTAGAACATCAGCCTTGGGCAAGGATATTCCCACCCAAGGCTGATGCTGATCACTGTCTTACCGCTTGGACTGGCCACGCGCCAGCTTCTTGATCTTCTGTTTGTTGGCGCCGCGTGGAGTAGTGCGCTTGCCTTTCGGGGCAGCCTTCTTGCGGGCAGTGCGCTTTGATGCTTTACGTTCAGTTTTTTCGAGTTTCTTTGTGTTTGCCATAATTCCTTTTCAATTTTCAGAGTGGCGACGGCGAAGACGATTACGCCTTCTCCAACTGGGCGTACTTCTCTACTAATTTCTTTAAACCGAAGCGAGGAAATTGTACCGTAATCTTGGCCGTTTCTCCTTCACCTTCTCTTTTGTACACCGTGCCTTCGCCATATTT
>JAOAPL010000118.1 GCA_025462925.1 Acidobacteriaceae bacterium | reverse complement strand
CGGAAGGTGCGCGCAAGACTATCGCGCAGAAGAACAGCTTAAAGACGCTCACTCCCTAGTCTTCTTTAGACTCTAATCCGGCGTATAGTATTCGCGTGACTTCCAACCGAAATACTATGCGCCGTTTCCTTTTCTCTCTTTTTCTTTTGCTGCTCTGCTCTTCCCCGTTTGCTCTTTCCCAGCATGAGATGCACGAAGGGCACGAGCCCAAGACGGGATGGGTTCCCACTGAAATACTATTGCGCCCGCTCCCACTGCGCGAAGGCATTGGCAAACTCAACGACCCTGTCACGACGCAGTCAAAAGAAGCGCAAGCCTTTTACAACCAGGGCATGGCTTATCTCCACTCCTACGTTTGGATCGAGGCAGCTCGATCATTCAACCAGGCGCTCCGGCTCGATCCCAATCTGGCCATGGCATACGTCGGCCTCTCGCGTGCCTACCTGAACCTCGACGATCAATCGAGCGCTAAATCCGCCGTGACTCACGCCCAGGAGAAACAGGATAAAGCGAGTGAGCGCGAGCGCCTCCGCATCGCCATCATGGCCAAGCAGCTCGAGGCCATCGATAAATCCGGCCACGAAGCGCATAGCGAGTACAAGGATTTCATCGACCATGCCCTCGCCAAATTTTCCGAAGACGCGGAGATGTGGCTCATTCGCGGCAATGCCGAAGAGGGCTCCATCCGAGGTCGCGGACAGCGCGGCACGGCCGCGTCCATCGCGTTCTATGAAGCTGCGCTAAACCGCGCACCCGGCCACTTCGCCGCCCATCATTACCTCATCCATACCTACGAATTCATTGGACACATCGACCAGGCACTCGAACATGGAGTCGCCTATGCGGACGCAGCCTCCAACGTCCCGCACGCGCAGCACATGTACGGACACGACCTTCGCCGCTCTGGCCGCACCGAAGAAGCAATGGCGCGATTTCGCAAAGCAGACGACCTCGAGAATGCCTATTACAGATCGGAGAATATCCCCCGCGAGTTCGATTGGCACCACGCGCACAATCTCAACCTGCTCGCCACTGCGTACCAGTATCAGGGCCAGATGAAGCAGACGGAATCGATCCTGCGCGACTCCATCAGCATTCCCGTGATCGGCCAGTACCAGGAGTTCTTCCACAAGGACTACCCCGAATTTCTGTTGAACCGCGGACGCTTCCAGGATGCACTCGCCGAATCGACGAAAATGGCGAATGGAAAGTTTGCTCTCGCCCGCACCGCCGGACATGCCCTCGCAGGAAACGCGCTCCTCGGACTCGAGCGCATTAAGGATGCCGAAGATCAACTTAAGCTCGCGGAAAAAGAGCTTAAAGACTCAAGTGATGCCCGTCCCTACGTTGACGCTCTCCGCGGCGAGATACACATGCAGCAAGGCAAGAAGGCCGAAGGCGCTGCGATTTTGAAGGACGTGGCGAAGAGGGTCCGCGCCATTCCCGGCCCCGACGCTTGGATGCAAGCCATCTATCGGCTCGAGTTGATTGCTCGAATCGGACGGGACACCGGCGATTGGGATCTCGCCGAATTTGCCGCTAACCAGATGCTCGAACACGATAAATTCTACGCTGGCACACAGTTTGCACTTGCCCTGGTGGCCGAGCACAAAGGCGATCAGTCCACCGCGCGCGACTGCTTCACCAAGGCGCAACAGTACTGGAGCAAGGCGGACCCCGATCTTCGCGAACTTGCAGAGATCAAGAAGCGCGACGTCCAAAGTCGCGCAGGTGGCGCAAACTAGCGGAACCGCCCAGGTCTAGGTCTTCGCGGCCATTCGTGATGCAGGCCTAACGTGTGCGAGTATCTTGTCCACTGTGGAAGTCACAGAGAAGTCCCGCTCCAGCAGTTTTCGAGCGTTGCGCCCGATCTGCTTTCGCAACTCCGGATCACATAATTTCAGGGCATTCGCCTGAAATTTTTCATCTTCACCGTTCAGCGAACACAATCCGGCATCGCATTCTTCCAATAATTGCTGCAGGTCATTCTCCGGATTCAAGCTGGCGAGAATAGGCATCGAGTGGTACATGTATCCCAGCAGCTTGCCCGGAATATTCTGCGTTTGCAATCGACGGTCCAGCGATATGAGTCCAACATCAAATTCAGAGAGCATCGCCCAGTATTCTGACTGCGACACCGAAGGCAGTATCTTCATATTTTTGAGTCCACTCTCATGAATGAGCCGGTTCAGTCGGTCAACCTCACTGCCTTCACCCACTAGCAGAAAATGAATTCGCGGATCGATTTTCAGGCTGGCAGCGAGGCGGACAATGTTGTCCATGTCCTGCGCCACGCCGATGTTCCCGCCGTAGAAAAAGACGACCTTCCCTTTCAATCCCAACTGCTCTCGAAAATTTGAAGGCGAGAGATTTTGTTGGTTGAGTGTCGTCCAATTGAGGACCACTTCTAATTTGTAATTCTTATCTGAAAGTTGCTCGCTGAAGTATTTAAGGGCGGCAGGAGACTGAACACCGATCACATCAGCCGCGGCATACTGCTCCAATTCTTTGCGACGGAAATATTGATAGATCACGCCTCTTCGCAATATTCCGGTATCGACTGCCCATTGCGGAAAGATGTCGCGGAGGATCAGATACGAAGGACAATTCCAGAGCGCCTTAAGCCGCCTGACCAGTGCGCCGAAAAAGATACTTGGCGAATAAAACACAATGAGATTGCAAGGATGGGAGCGCAGGAACTGTTCGCCGCGTTTCCAAAGCGTGTTGGACAACCGAATCTCGTTCAGCGCGCGGTGGAAGTTTGTCGCACCCTTGATCTTGCCCGATTTCACGCGGACGATCTGCATGCCGGATTCGATCGATACTTCGATCTGCCCGCTGATCAGTTCAGCGGGCGCGAGGATGATCACCTCGTGTCCGCGATCACGGAACTCCGCGCCCAGGTCATGTACCAGCTTGGCGCTAGACTTTGGAGTGGGGAAATAACAGTCCACTATGATGAGAATGCGCAATTAAAAAACCTTTGCCGTTTCGGGTATCGACGAAGGTGAACACCTCCATAGTCGAAACCCACATCACCGTTGTGAGCCACACTGCTGCAAGATTTCGTTCTTCATCTGCTCGACTGGGGATATAACCGGCGGCCGCTTCCAATTATCTACATGGATCTATGCCTCTTTGGCAAAAGCTTGCTTGCCATACACTGATTGCATCCACCTCACAGTTCTCTGGATGCCTTCGGTCAATGGCACCTTGCATTTATGGTCAAGGTCCCGCTGAGCCAGAGTCAGATCCGGGCGCTTGTTCGCCACATTGGCGATCTCCTCATCAACGTAGTTGATCTTCGACTTATCGATGGGCACGGTGCGTCCGATTTCTTCGATAACGAGCTGCGCCATATCTTCAATGCTCTTGTATTCTTCCCCGCCGATGTTATAGACCGGCACTCCGCCGAAGTTGCTGCCGCGCGGTAAAGTATCAAATTTCTCAGCGACATTTGCCACCGTTCGGGTCCAATCATCGATATACAAAAACTCGCGATGGCCGTTTCGATAGATCGTGATGGGCAAATCGTGCAGCAGGCGATAACAGAACAAGCAGACTACGCTACGATATGTGCTGTAATACTCACCTTCACCATAGGCATTGAAGAATCGCAGAATCACTGCCTTAAGCCCGTCTCTTTTAGCTGAAATCATTACCTGGCGTTCCTGGACCCACTTACTCAGCGCATAGTTGTTGTGGAACATGTGAACCTTATCGTCAAGCACATCCTCTCGTAGAGACGCGAGCCCGCTGTCGCCATAAGCTTCGGATGATCCCGCCAACACTATGCGCGCTTTGATTGCGAGACAAAGACGGATCAGATTCTCAGTCCCAACCTGATTGGTACTCCAAAGCTGCTCGTAATAGGCTTCGCCGTTATTACGTCCAAATTCAGCTGCCAGGTGGTAAACCAAATCAGGCTTCACAACCTGAAATATATTTTCAAGTTGACGAAACTGACGCACATCGCACCGAATGTATTGAGGGTCCTCACTGTGCGCCATATCACAGCCATATGCTGTGTGCCCGCGCTTACGGAGTTCCCGGAGCAACGGTATTCCAAGTGTTCCGTTCGAACCTGTAACAAGGATTTTCATCAGTACCTCTTCCTTATTTATTTCCGAAACTGAGCGTTGTCTTGGGGGGCCACCTGGTACTGAACGCAGTTTTTGAGCTAGCGACCTACTTTATAGAATAAATACTTCCGGCCGGGATACGTTATTTCTCTTATTGTGACGAATATTGGAGGGCTAAAGCACTAAGGCTCTCAGGCCTGCCTGTACAGTAGTGATCGAAATTCTCTTGCCGGCAAAGCGGCTTCATCAATAAATATCTTCATCTTTCAAAACGTCTTTGAACATCTTGATATTCTGCTCCACAATAACTTCGTTCTGGGTGCGTTGAACAGCATAATCGTAGGCGCGTTGAGAGTATTCAAGCGCAGTCTTGTTGTCCATTTCCACAAACGCTTCAAGAACCCGCTGAAATTCTTCAGGCGCTTCCAGTGGCAAGTCCGCCCCCACGCCGCACTCTTCCAGGTTTCTCCACGGTGTCCGATCGCTTATGAGCACGGGACATCCGGCG
>JAOAPL010000106.1 GCA_025462925.1 Acidobacteriaceae bacterium | reverse complement strand
GCTGCTGGAAGCAACCGAGCGCAAGACCGCAGCCGCACGAGCCAGTACCGCGGTTTTCGAAGAGCCGTCGCTGCCACCTGAGATAGCGGCCATTGTCGGGCTGAGGGCTCCTCTTAATTCTGCGGCGCCGAGTCGCGGAGCAATCGAGCTGCCAGATACAACCGACTTGCCGGTAAGCCGAACGAGTGTTGACCAGTTCAGCCAGTTCCAATCTCTGAAAGTATTGGTACCGCCGCAAAGTCGTGTGGTTTGCGTCACTGACAAGGACAGTCTGGCCGCCGAAAAATTCCGCTTCCTTAGTGTTCGCCTTCGGCAGCTTCAGCAAAGCCGTTCGTTGAAAAAAGTGCTGGTCACCAGCACGATCCCGCAGGAAGGTAAGAGCATGGTTGCCGCCAACCTGGCGTGTACTCTCGCGCGGAGAACGCAACAAAAGACGTTGCTCCTGGACGGAGACTGGCGTCGACCTTCGGTAGCGCGGCTGTTCGGCCTAGGAAAAACTCCTGGAATCAGTGAATGGCTACAAGGCGAGCGCGGCCCCATGACGAGCATTTATCACCTCGAAGAGGCAGGCTTATGGGTGCTGCCGGCGGGCAATGCGCCCAGGAATCCTCTGGAGCTGATGCAGTCGGGCCGATTATCCAGTCTGATGGACCAGCTGACCGCATGGTTCGACTGGGTAGTGATCGACTCGCCTCCAGTGCTGCCGCTTGCCGACACCAGTGTCTGGATGCGCCTTGCAGACGGCGTTCTCCTGGTTACTCGCCAGGGAACTACTGAAAGAGAACAACTCAAGCGGGGACTTGAGGCCATCGAGCCTTCAAAGCTCCTTGGATCGATCTTAAACTGCTCCGCAAAATCAGCTCAAAGCGACTATTACTGCCAGCTTCCCGACCAACGTTAGCCTGACCTCCTCCGCAAGAAGTTCCAACACAAAATCAAAAATGGAGAAAGAACTTATGTCTACTCTCAGAGTTGCTGTCGTAGGTTGCGGGTACTGGGGCCAGAACCTGCTGCGGAATTTCTGCGAACTTGAAGAAGCCGAAGTTGTTCTAGTGTGCGACTTCGACTCACGCGCCTTGGGCAGAGCCAAGCGTCGCTATCCATCGATTGAGGTAACCCAGAGCTATAGCGAGGTCCTGGCGGATCCGCGGGTAGACGCTGTGGTGCTGGCGACCCCGGTCTCAAGCCACTATCCGTTTGCGAAACAGGCACTGCAAGCCCGGAAGCACGTTTTGGTGGAAAAGCCACTAGCTCAGAGCAGTGCGCAGGTGCTGGATTTGATCGAACTCGCGGAATCCGTAGGCAAGATTCTCATGGTGGACCACACCTTTTTGTATACGGGCGCAGTGCGCCGCATGAAGGCAATGGTAGAAGCCGGTGAGATTGGCCAACTGCTCTACTTTGATTCCGTTCGCATCAGCCTCGGTTTAGTACAAAGCGATATTAATGTCCTCTGGGACCTGGGACCGCACGATCTGTCAATCATGGACTATCTTTTCGAGCGAGAACCGATCTCGATTTCAGCCACTGGGGTCAAACACCTGAACACACCTCATGAAAACATCGCCTATGTCACTGTGCAATTCGAGGGAAATTTGATCGCGCATTTCCATTTGAATTGGCTGGCTCCGGTCAAAGTACGACGGACTCTGTTGGGCGGCAGCAAAAAAATGGTTGTTTACGACGACACTGAGAACAGCGAAAAGATCAAGGTTTACGACAAGGGAGTGGTGCAAACTCAGGATCCCGAACGCCGCGAGAAGATGCTCACCGGTTATCGAAATGGGGACATGCTGGCGCCGCAACTCGAAACCAGCGAAGCGTTACGGCTGATGGCTCGCGAATTCGTCTCTTCAATTAATGAGAAACGAGCACCCTTAAGCGATGGGCATGCAGGATACCGCGTAGTGCGTCTGCTCGAAGCCGCGCAACGCTCGATCGAGCAGAACGGCCGCTTGGTTAGCTTGCGCGCCGAGCATCTTTCGACCAGCACAATTATCAACACCTCAAACGTTGCTGCTGCCGATTAGTTGATCTCGGGAAACTTCTAACAAGCTTGTTCTGACCTTCTCCAATATGAAAGCCATAAAACACTCATCATCGTGGGTCCTAGGGATGGTACTGTTTGTTTCGTTGTCAATGACCGCCTTTGGCAGTTGCAGCGCCCCGGCAAATCAGGTTGAAGCCGAAAATTGCCTGCCCGGCAACCCCTCCAGCCAGTGGGATGTGGAAGGCGCAGGCGACCTATCCATCCAAGGCTTCGCCACAGATATAAGTGTTAATGTTGGTCAGGTTATCAATTTCAAAATCGATACAGACGCGAACGCCTATACGATCGAAATTTATCGGATGGGCTATTACGGAGGGAATGGCGCCCGTCTCATTACTACACTTCAGCCTTCTGCAACGCTGCCGCAAGTTCAGCCTGCCTGTTTAACAGATTCGAGCACCGGGCTGGTTGACTGCGGGAACTGGGCAGTTTCGGCGTCATGGCAGGTTCCCGCAAACGCAACTTCCGGTATTTATTTCGCGCACCTGGTTAGAAGTGATACTGGCGGAGACAGTCATGTTGTTTTCGTGGTCCGGAACGATGCAAGCCACTCCGCCGTCCTGTTCCAAACTGCTGATGAGTCTTGGCAGGCCTATAACGGTTATGCAGGTTCGAGCCTTTATGGTCCAAGCGATCAGTTTGATCTTACCCAGCGCGGATATAAGGTCAGTTACAACCGCCCATTTACTACCCGTGGTTTTCAAGAGGAGTCCGCGACTTGGGTGTTTGGTGCCGAATACCCAATGGTCCGCTGGCTTGAGGCGAACAGCTACGATGTCTCATACTTCACCGGCGTGGACGCCGCGCGTTCGGGCAGCCTCATTGAAAACCATAAGTTATATTTAAGTGTCGGTCACGACGAGTACTGGTCCGGCCAGCGGCGAGTAAATGTTGAAACGGCCCGCGATGCCGGCGTGAATCTCGCGTTCTTCAGCGGTAACGAAGTCTTCTGGAAAACCCGCTGGGAGAACAGCGTCGAGGGAACTAACACTCCGTACCGGACGCTCGTCTGCTACAAAGAAACTCTAGGCCCGAACTCGTTCCCATCTGCCTCAGCTGCTGTCGATCCGATGGATCCTCCCACTTGGACCGGTACCTGGAGGGACTCGTCGAAGAGTCCGCCCGCCGACGGCGGCCGTCCAGAGAACTCATTAACCGGCACCATATTCATGGTGAACGGTCCTGGATCGGATAATCCAGCAAACCTGTCTATAAGAGTTCCGGACTCAGATGGCAAAATGCGATTCTGGCGCAATACCAGTGTGGCAGCTCTCGCGGCTGGCGCAACAGCAATTCTCCCAAAGGGAACATTGGGCTATGAGTGGGACGAGGACTTGGACAACGGAGCTCGTCCTGCTGGTACCTTCGATTTATCAACCGCCACGTATACCCTTACATCCGATCTGTTGCTTGATCAGGGTGGAACTTATGGTGCCGGTACCGCTACACATCACCTGACACTGTACCGAGCCCGTAGTGGTGCATTGGTATTCGGCGCAGGGACCATACAATGGCCGTGGGGTTTGGACAACCACCACGATAATCCCTTCGGCTTTGCCACTCCTTCCCCTAATCTGGATATGCAACAGGCGACCGTGAACTTGTTCGCCGATATGGGGGTTCAGCCCGCGACGTTGCAGTCCACCCTGGTTCCAGCCGCGGAAACGACGGACACTACCCCGCCGGTATCAACTATTAACTGGCCGACAAGTGGTTCGGTTCTTACCAGCGGAGGAACAATAATGATCGCTGGCACCGCCTCCGATTCAGGTGGTGGGGTGGTTGGAGGAGTTGAACTATCTTTAGATGGCGGGAGTACATGGCACCCTGCCAGTGGCCGTGAGAACTGGAGTTACTCATGGACCCCCACTACGCTTGGATCCTTCACCCTCGAGACCCGTGCTGCCGATGACAGCGGGAATATCGAACCTGCTTCGGCGGGATTGACTGTTGTTACCGTCAATCCCCCTGATTGCCCATGCAGCGATTTTAGTGCTTCGACTACTCCTTCCCAGGTCGACAGTGGAGATCCTTCCGCACTTGAATTGGGCGTGCGTTTCCGTGCCGATTTTGATGGCTATGTAACGGGAGTTCGCTTCTACAAGGCGGCTGCAAATACGGGTATCCATATAGGAAATCTGTGGAGTAATACTGGAGTTCTGTTAGCGACTGCAATGTTCACGAATGAAACCAGCTCCGGCTGGCAACAAGTCAGCTTCAGCAACCCAGTAGCGGTGACCGCGAACACCACGTACGTTGCATCGTATTTTGCTCCCGTGGGTCACTATTCAGATACGCCTGGATATTTCTCCAACTCAGGCAACGACTCCCCGCCGTTGCATTTCCTGAAGAATGGTGTTGACGGCGGCAATGGAGTATTTGCGTACACTGCGAGCAGCACATTTCCTGCTTCCAGTTTTAATTCGACTAACTACTGGGTTGACATCACATATGTTCCGGCATCCTCCATGCCCGGCGCGCCTCCCGCGCTGTTGGCGCAGCCGGCCAATCTTACATTCGCGGCGTTTCAAGGGAACGGGAATCCCCCAAGCCAGCCGGTCACCATCTACAACGAAGGAACCGGCACCTTGAACTGGACGGCATCTTCCAACGCAACTTGGTTGAGCGCCTCGTCAAATTCCGGGACGACACCCACTACTGTATCGATCTCCGTCGATGTCTCAAGTCTAACCGCCGGAAATTACACTGGGACCATAACTATTACTGCTCCGGGCGCGACGAACCCTCCGCAAACTATTACCGTTTCACTCAGTGTAACCAACCTGCTGCTGTTCTCGAATTTCGCGGACGGCACCATGAATGGCTGGGCATTTTCTCCGCTCGGCTTCACTTCGAACTGGTCCGTCGCGAACGGTGCCCTGCAGTATAACGGTGGCGGCCATACTCAAGTCTTCGCGGGAGACTCAGGTTGGACAGACTACACATTAAATGTTGCAGTGAAGCTCGCGACTTTGAATGATTATCCGGGAGGCATAAGAGGCAGGCTTAATCCGGCTACAGGCTCTGGGTACGCCGTCTGGCTCTATCCGCATGAAGGCTTGGTCAAACTTTTCCGAAATACCGCGTGGAACATCGATTCTGGACTGGTCTTTCTCGCTCAGGCTGCGGTTCCGTTTGATTCAACCAACTTCCACAATTTGCAGCTGTCGTTTATGGGAACTCAAATCAGCGTGCTTTATGATGGCCGGTCTATCATCACCGCGAGTGACGCGACCTATCCCAATGGATTAATCGCACTGGATGTTTCGAATCAAGTCATCAACTTCGCCAACGCGCTGGTAACGTCAAACAATGCCAATACCGGCTCGCTAACGTTTTCGCCATCTTCGTTGAACTTCTCAGCGACATATGGTGCTGCAAACCCATCACCTCAGAATGTGCAACTTAACAACGGCGGCCCAGATTCGTTGGTATGGACCGCAACCAGCAGCGTGCCATGGCTTGGTGTTTCGCCAGCTTACGGCAGTACTTCAAGCGCCTTGCAAGTGTCGGCGGCCTCCTCCGCTATGAATCCCGGTACTTACAGCGGAACGATAACAGTATTCGCGCTAGGTTCGGTGAACACTGCTACCACGATTCCAGTAAATCTAACGGTGACAGCGCAACCACCCAGTTTATTGGTTTCGCCATCGGTTCTAGGTTTCAGTGCGTTCACCGGGCAGCCTGTAGTTTCGCAGTCTCTCGCAATCAGCAATGGCAGCGGGAGTTCAACCTTCAGTTGGACAGCAGCCAGTGACTCATCGTGGCTGAATGTTTCGCCGGCGACAGGGTCGGTTCCTCAAGTGCTGACTGTCAGCGCTAGTCCCGCAGGATTGGCCAACGGAACTCATACCGGCCACATTACTATTACGGCAAATGGGGTTTTGAACTCTCCGCGAACCATTCCGGTCACGTTGCAGATTTTCTCGCAAGATATGACGGAGACGTTCTCCGATCTCGGAAGTGGATGGGTCATATCCCCCATGGGACTTGGCACAGGCTGGACTGTTGCAAGCGGAGTCTATTCGTACAGTGGGCTGGGCCTTAGTCAATCATGCGCAGGCAACGGCGCATGGTCCGACTACACGTTCGACACAAGTGTGCAACTTGCTAATCTCTCTAACTGGCCAGGTGGCGTTCGCGCGCGAGTCAATCCTTCTACCGGAGCAGGGTACGCGGTTTGGCTGTATCCCGGATACGGTGAGGCTATTCTTTATCGTGTGCCGCAGTGGAACATCAACGGGCCTGGATTGACACAACTCGCCGTCGCGCCGATGAACTTTGATACCAATAGGCACGATCTGAAAGTGAGTTTTGGCGGCAACTTGATCTCTGTCTATTGGGACGGCGCACCCCTAATGAGTGCAAGCGATAGTGCCTATTCCAACGGATTTGTATGTCTGGATGCAGACAATCAGCCGATTTCGTACTCCAACATTTCGGTGGCTGCGGTTCAGAATCAGGTGGCGATCGATCCGGTTACCCCCTCGAGCCTGGTATTCAATGCGGGCCCGGGATTTACGCCTGCGCCGCAGACAGTCAACATTACTACTGGCGGCGCGAACACGACCTGGGCAGCGACGAGCAACGTTTCGTGGATGACCGTTACCTCATCGAATTCACTGACTCCTGGTTCTTTGAGGATCTCTGTGAATCCGTCCGAAATGCCGCAAGGGAACTATGCCGGAACGATCACCGTGTCCGCACCGGGAGCAAGCAACTCTCCCTTGAGCATTCCCGTAACGTTGGCTATAAACAGCACGGTATTGTCGGTGACTCCACCTAACCTCACTTTCTTTGGCGCAGTTGGGTTGAATCCGAATCCGCAAAGCATTCAGATTTCGAACACTGGGACCGGGACCCTCAACTGGACGGCGAGCGACACGAGCAGCTGGCTTGGGTTGAGCGCCCCATCGGGAGCAACACCAGCTACTGTCACAGTCACTCCTGACACGACAACCACTGGAGCTGGAATATTTAACGATACGATCACAGTCGCCTCGAGCGGTGTTTCCAACAGCCCGCTTCTGGTACCCGTGTCAATGCAGGTTGGGTCGCTGCTATTCAGCGACAACTTCAGTGCGGGAGCAGGGAATTGGACGATCTCTCCGCTTGGATTTGAGGCTGGTTGGTCGGTTGTGAATGGGACCTATACTTACAACGGCGGAGGGCACACGCAATCGTATGCCGGAAGGTCGGCCTGGACTGACTACACCGTCGCGGCCGACTTCCAGCTTTCATCGTTGAGTGACTACCCGGGTGGCTTGCGCGGCAGGGTCAACACCACAACGGGATCCAGTTATGGTGTGTGGGTTTATCCCAACGGGAGACTGCTGAAGTTGTTCCGCATTGGACAGTGGAATATCGACGCTGACTTATCGGTGCTCGGTCAATCGGCTCCAATCAACATCGATACAAATTCGCACAATTTGCGGCTCGTGTTTCAAGGCACAACCATTCAGGTGTATTACGACAACGCTCTGGTGATCACGGCAGCCGATTCCAATTACAGCCAGGGCGCGGTTGCTCTGGATGTTTCAAACCAGCCGATCGCATTTGACAATGTGACCGTAATATCGCTTCCGTAAGACCTCTCCCAACCGTCGAACACACAAATTAACCAGGAGAATGTATGAGTGAGTTTTGCAGAATCGCCCCGGATGTAAAGTTGGGGGAGAACGTTTCAATCCATGCTTTTGTGAATTTGTATGGATGTTCGATCGGCGACAACAGCAGGGTTGGCGCGTTCGTCGAGATACAGAAAAATGCTTTCGTTGGAAAGAACGTAAAAGTTTCAAGTCACACGTTCGTTTGCGAAGGCGTAACTATCGAAGACGACGTTTTCGTCGGTCACAATGTCTCTTTTATTAACGATAAATATCCGCGTGCCACAAATCAGGACGGCAACCCTCAGTCAGAAGCTGACTGGGGCGTGGTCAAAACCGTGGTCAAGCGGGGGGCATCGATTGGCACCAGCACAACGATCTTGTGCGGAGTAACCATCGGCGAAAATGCCATTATCGGAGCAGGCAGTGTGGTGACGCGTGATATACCCGACAACGCCATCGTTGCCGGCAATCCAGCTCGCATGATGAGAAAGGTGATCGCAGTATGAACAAAGTAGCTTTCGTTGACTTATATCAGCAGCACCAGGCGATTGAAGAGGAGTTGGTCGAGGTATTTCGCCGCGTGCTCCGGAAATCATCCTTTATATTGGGTCCTGAGGTTGTGGGTTTCGAACAAGCTTTTGCGTCTTATGTTGGGGCGTCAGAATGCATTGCTGTTAACAACGGGACAACGGCTCTGCAACTAGTGCTGGCAGCCCTGGGGATCGGACCCGGGGATGAAGTGATCACGGTTGCGAACACTTTTATTGCGACCGCTGAAGCCATCAGCGCAGTCGGCGCCCGGCCGGTGTTCGTCGACGTCGATCCGGTTTCGTACACCATGGATCCGCAGCTGGTCGAAGCGGCTATCACGCCGAACACCAAGGCTTTGCTGCCGGTTCATCTTTATGGGCAGACGGCCGATGTCGACGCACTTCTGGAAATTGCGCGTCGGCATAATCTTCACCTGGTTGAAGACGCTTGCCAGGCGCACGGCGCCACTTATAAAGGACGCAAAGCTGGCTCATTAGGCGTTGCCGGATGCTTCAGCTTCTATCCCGGCAAAAATCTAGGGTGCCTTGGCGAAGGCGGAGCGGTCGTTACCAGCAATCCGGAACTTGCTCAACGCATGCGCATGTTGCGCGATCACGGTTCGGTGAAGAAGTACGAGCACAGCTTGCCCGGCTACAACTTCCGGCTGGAAGGACTGCAGGGCGGATTTCTTTCCGTCAAACTGAGGCATCTTGATCGCTGGAATGCACGCCGTCGCGAAGTAGCTAAGCTCTACAACGAGCTGCTTTCGGATACGTCAATCGGTTTATCGGCCGAAATGGGATGGGGGGAGCACGTCTATCATCTTTATGTAATCCAGGCCGAAGATCGCGAGACGCTTCGGCAGGCGCTTGGCGCAGCCGGAATCGAATGCGGGCTTCATTATCCGGTGCCGCTGCACTTGCAGGCGGCATATGCGGACCTGGGTTATGAAAAGGGACGCTTTCCGGTTTCAGAACACCTGTCCAGTCACATTCTTTCGCTGCCCATGCATCCGTACATCACGGATGAGGAAGTGAAAGGCGTCGCATCCGTTCTTCTGGAGTCTTTGCAATGTCAGTCGAATCAGCAAACAGTAACGATCTAACCCTTCGCCAGGTCGCGGCCACTTTCGGCCTGCGGGAGACGCGCGAAGACCCAGCGTGGGAGGGCGACTTCTCGGCATGGCTGAAAGCTGCCCGGACTCACGAACAGTTAGTTGAAATGTTCGGGCAGTTTCGGTCAGGCGAGAGCGCCTTTGACAGCCTGATGCGCCGGGTCATTATGCGTTCGCTTTGCAAGTCGGTTGGAAGCGACCTGCAGGTGGCGTCCTCGGTTGTACTCAAGCATCCCGAGACTATGGAGTTCGGAGATTCGGTCTTCATCGGATCTCAAACCATGATCCAGGGAAGGTTCGACGGCAAGTGCCGGATCGGTAGTCACGTCTGGATTGGCCCGCAAGCTTATTTCGATGCTCGCGATTTAGTGCTGGAGGATTACGTGGGCTGGGGTCCTGGTGCAAAGGTTCTGGGATCAACTCATACTGGAGAACCGCGAAGCATGCCCATCATCACCACCGAGCTGGTAATAAAGCCGGTGCACATCGGCTTCGGGGCTGATATCGGAATGAACGCGAGCATTTTGCCCGGCGTTAAGATTGGCGCTCACTCTATTGTCGGAACGGGATCAGTGGTTACTCGCGACGTTCCGGACTATGCGATAGTCGCGGGCACGCCTGCGAAGATCCTGCGTTTTCGCAAAGACGAGGAAATCCGGCATGTCTAACTCGAGTGAAATCAGGAATAGCGGAGGAAAGATGAACCGTATTGAAGGAGCATGTTGCCTGGTTACCGGAGGCGCAGGCTTTATTGGGAGCACAATCGTTGACCAACTGCTGGATGCCGGCGCCGCCGAAGTGCGAGTGCTCGATAATTTTGTTCGCGGCAGCTGGAGCAATTTGGAATCGGCAATGGGCCGGGGTAAGGTCAAAGTTCAAGTTACAGATGGCGACATTAGAGATGCTGCATTGGTTGACCGATTAGTTGACGGCACGGACTACATCTTCCACGAAGCCGCTCTTCGAATCACCCGTTGTGCGGAAGCGCCGCGTGAAGCGGTTGAAGTCCTGATGGACGGCATGCTCAACGTTTTGGAATCGGCGGTCCATCACAACGTAAAAAAAGTAATAGCTGCGTCATCGGCGTCAGTTTACGGCGAGCCCTCCTATTTGCCGATCGACGAAGAGCATCCCTTTAACAATCGCACCATGTACGGAGCAGGGAAGATTGCGAACGAGCAGATGCTGCGGGCTTACTACACGACATTTGGTTTGCCGTACGTAGCGTTCCGTTACTTCAATGCATACGGTCCGCGCATGGATACGGTAGGAGTTTATACGGAAGTTATGATTCGCTGGCTCGATGCCATTGAAGCCAATCAACCGCCTTTGATCTTCGGACACGGCAAGCAATCCATGGACTTTGTTTTCATAGATGACATTGCTCGAGCGAATCTGCTGGCAGCACAGAGCGACGTAACAGACGAAGTCTTCAATGTCGGTACCGGCATCCAGACCAGCCTAAATGCGTTGTGTCACCTGATGCTCGACCTCGGCGGTTCTCGGTTGCAGCCGGAATATCGTGAAGCGCGCGCAGTCGGCAACGTGCAAGCACGACGAGCTGCAGTCGAGAAAGCGGAACAAATGCTCGGCTTCAAGAGTGAAGTTACGTTGGAAGAAGGATTACGCCGTTTGATCGATTGGAAGCGTGCGGTTGCACCAGTTGCCGTTGCCACGGAGGCTCGATGAGTGCCGCGACATTAACCAAGACTATTCCCGTTGCTCGGCCGTTTATTGGAAGGGAAGAAGAGACGGCGGTCCTGGAAGTGCTTCGCAGCGGCTGGGTTAGCCAGGGCCCGCGCGTGGCCGAGTTCGAACGGCAGTTTGCCCAATATGTCGGTGCCGCGCACGCCGTAGCAGTTTCATCCTGCACGACCGGGTTACATCTGGCGCTGGTGGCGGCAGATGTCGGAGCTGGCAACGAAGTCCTGTGTCCGAGCCTTTCATTCATCGCGACGGCCAATGCCATCCGATACGCCGGCGCGACGCCCGTCTTCGTCGATGTCGATCCCGCGACTTACAACCTGGATCCAGCTTGCGTCGAGGCAGCAATTACTCCTCGGACCAAAGCAATCCTAATTGTTCATCAGATTGGTTTGCCGGCGGCGATTGCGGAAATAAGCGAGATCGCCTCACGATACGGAGTGGCCGTCATTGAAGACGCAGCCTGCGCGATCGGTTCGGAATATCAGGGCCAACGTATTGGGCAGCCGCATACTTTGATGGCTTGCTTCAGTTTTCATCCCCGCAAGATTCTTACCACCGGCGAAGGCGGCATGATTACGACTTCCGATGAAAAGATCGCCGACCGCATTCGCAAGCTGCGCCAGCATGCCATGAGCGTCTCTGATCTTGCTCGTCACAGTTCTTCGCAGATCGTTACCGAGAGCTATCCGGAGGTCGGCTATAACTACCGCATGACCGACATGCAGGCTGCTTTGGGTCTCGTGCAGCTACAACGCTTGGAAGAGATGATCGCTCGCAGGCGTTACCTCGCTAGCCGCTATTCGGAAGCATTGGCGCATTTTGATTGGTTAGTTCCCCCGGTGGAACCATCGGGATCCCGCCACAACTTCCAGTCGTATATGATTCGGTTGAAAGACAACGCACCGCTAACTCGAGATCAGTTGATGCAGGAAATGCTCGACCGCGGTATTTCGACTCGCAGAGGAATCATGGCGATTCACCGCGAAATGCCATACTCCGAAGAACGCTGGACCAATCGTTTCCCCGAAACCGATTCCGTGACCGATAACTGCATTATTCTTCCTCTATTCCACACCATGACAGAGGAAGAACAGGACTGTGTGATCGACTGCATTCGACAGTTGTCATAGCCCTAGCCACGTATTCCCCATAGAACGATCTCAAGCAAAGTGTCATATGACTATTTTTGCAGCCCCGTTCTCCCCAGGATTGCAAGACGCCCGCAAACTGCGCTTATTCAAGCCCGAAATCTGCAATCAGGAGAGTGCGTCGTGAATTCTCGCCGTACGAGTAACGGAATTAATGCCGGAGTAGCTTCGGCTCTTTCAACCCCCGTCTGCGATCGCGTGGTGTTGAACGATGAAGCATTTCAGAGGACGCTGTCGCTCGAACGCAAGCGGACCGAAAGATCGCGCAAGCCGTTTCTGCTCATGCTGCTCGAGTTTGGCGATG
>JAOAPL010000098.1 GCA_025462925.1 Acidobacteriaceae bacterium | reverse complement strand
TGCAACGCGCGACAGGCGAGACGTTTGAATCCGCAATGCAGAACACGGTCACGCAAGGCTTGATCTGGGGCGAAGCGTAGCTATGAGCGCCTAATTCGACGAGCCGTTCTAAACGAAAAGGCCTGAGCGAATCGTTCGCTCAGGCCTTTCTGTTTGCGGTTTGCGGTGATCAGAATGTGAATCTGACCGCCAGTTGTGCCTGGCGAGGGTCGCCAGCGCCGTTGCGCAGGAATCCGTCGAAGTTGAACAAAGCCGGGCTCGCAAGCGAGTTGACGTTATTCGCACTGTTGAAGGTGTTGAACATCTCGAAGGTTGGAATCAGCGCATAGCGATCTCCGAAGTGGAAGGGACGCGAGAGGCGCCAATCCACAGACGAATACGCGTTGTCTTTGCGGAGGTGATTGCGACCGCAATCGACTCCGTTCACTACGCGCGTATTGGAGTTTGTAGAACTGCAAGGCGCTCCCGAAGGAACCAAGGTGAAATTGTCCGTGATTGGCTGCGCTGAGTGGATTTGCATGCGGATGTTGCCTTCAAATCCTGCCGGCAGCTTGTTCGCGGAAATGTAGAAATTCACTTTGTGGCGGATGTCACGGTCAGACGGGGCATAGTCTTTGCTGAAATCGAACCGGTTGAAATAGCGGAATGTGAACGGATCGCGTTCGTTAGAGTCATCGTCGTAATCCGTTGAGTAGACGTAGTTGGCTTCCGCTTGGAATCCATGACTGTATTTCTTGCGCATCCCGACGGTCAATCCTCGATACAGCGATTTGGCGCTGCTCTGGGTGTCATTAATGTTGCCGAGGTTCGTGAATGGAGTCGATCCGCCATAATTGACGGAGTCGCCATTCGCAGGGAGGCTGGTATTGGCCAAACTACCGGATGTATTGGCGTTCACGAATCGGGTTAAATAGACAGATTTGTTCCAGGTGAAATCAGCATACGCCGCCCAGTTGGGAGCAAGCTCCTGTTCAAAGCCAACGTTGGTGGCATAGATGCGCGGGTTTCTATAGTTCCTGTCGAACACAGTGACGCCGGTTCCACCCGGGAACGTGCCGGCCGGGACCGCAGGAGGAAGTATCACATTGGGCCATGTAGGCGGAGGGCCGCCAGCAGTATTGAAGAAGGTTCCGGCAGCGATTGATTGTTGTTGGACACCATTGGTCGTGAGCGCGCCTGTTTGGGTCAACATATTTTGCGTTGCGTTGTAAATGCCCCAGCTGGCCCGCAGTACTGATTTCTGTTTGTTTCCAATGTCCCAGGCAAATCCAATACGCGGCTGGATCATTTTCTTATCGCTTGGGAGAGTCCCATTCGATGGGAACAGCGGATTGGCCAAATTAGAACCATATGCTGTCTTGGATGGATCGGTAAAAGGGTCCGGGAATATCTGCGCTTCCCAACGCAGTCCAAGATTCAATGTAAAGTCACGGCGGATCTGCCACTTGTCCTGAATGAATAATGCAAAATTTTCATTGTTAAAGGCTGAAGCACCCGCGGCATCAGTGGTTGGGCCGCTGTTGGCGGCATTCTGTAAGTAGAGAAGCAGTGGTCCGCCGCTGACACTGGAACCAGGGCAGGCACCCGCACCTAGATTCGAAAATGTCCCGTCCGCACACTCGGCCGTGGTGGGGCCAGTTCCAGGAGCGCCGGAGGTATTTGCGTAATGCAGGAATCCCGTGGCTGAGTCGAAGAGGTAGCGCCCGGTGAAGAACCCGCGGAAGACCTGCGAGTTATTGCTGTGCAGCCAATCGCCGCCGAACTTCAAGGAATGTTTTCCGGAGACGATAGAGTAGTTGTCTCTGAACTGGGTGCGCCAGAAAGTTTCATCCACGCCGGGCTGCATGAAGAATGGATTGCCGAAGCGGAAGGTTGGGCCAAAGCCCATCGCGGTGTCGGCAGGTAGCTTGGACTGCGTTGCCGCGCGCGGGCGACCTTCGCGGTTGTAGCTGAAGTGGGCTTCATTCAATTGTTGGCCGGACACGGTGCTGAACAGATTGACGTTATAGGCCTGTATCTTCGAAGGGCCTTCGGTGCCATTGGCGGAATTGCCGTAAGTCGGCACATCGAAGGTCTGGTTCTCGTTTTTCGAATAGTCGTAATTAAACGAAGCACTAAGTTTATTGGCGGCATTCAAGTTCCAGTCGTATTTCGCCAGAGCGGCGGAGTTCCGAATGGGATGAGTTACCGGCAGACCCTCAGCCTGGCTTAATCTGGCTTGGAAAAAGTTGACCAATGCCAAACGTTGGCAATCCGCATTGCCCGCAATCAGCGCATCGTTGGTGGGGGAAACAGGAGCTGTAACGGGGCAAGCTGTAGTTCCTGTTTGTGCGCTCAGATTTGCGCGGGTCAAATTGCCGATAATCTGCTCGAATGCGCCGAAGAAGAACATCTTGTCCTTGATGATCGGGCCGCCAACAGTTCCACCAAACTGCTCACGATGAAAACCCGTGAGCGGCTCGCCGGTGGATGTCGCGGAGCTAAGTGCTTCAAGCCTTTGAAAATGGAAGAGGCTGCCGTGGAGATCGTTAGTGCCGGATTTGGTGATGACGTTGATCACACCGCCCGCGGTGCGCCCGAACTCCGCGCTGGCACTGTTGGCGATGACTTGGAATTCCTGGACGGCATCGAGCGTAATATCGACCGCAGCGCGTTGTCCGCCAAGTTGCTCAGCGAAGAAGCCGTTGTTGTAGTCACCGCCGTCGAGGCTGACGTTGTTGAAGATGCCGCGCTGACCGGAGAAATTGATCTCATCGCCATCCGGACCTTGAGTGATGCTGACGCCGGGTGTGAGCGTGAGCAAATCTTCAAACTTGCGGCCAAGCACGGGAATGTTTTCCACCGTGCGAGCGTTGAGGGTCGTGCTGGATTCAGTTTTTGCAACGTCCACGGCAGGCGTGCCTGTAACAGTGACTACTTCAGAGGTTCCGGATATCTTCATTCCGAAATTCAAAGACACGGCCTGTCCTACGTTGAGCTCAAGGTTTTCCTGTAACAGCGTGGCAAAGCCGCTTTTTGATGCTTTGATTCTGTAGTTACCGGGCGTTAACCCCAGGAACACGAACCTTCCATCGCCTTGTGTGTTAACCGTTCGGGTGGAGTTGGTCTTAAGTTCTTTCGCTTCGACAGTGGCTCCCGAAAGGACTGCGCCCGTTTGATCAACAACGGTGCCTTGAATTACGCCGGTTGTGATTTGTGTCTGGCCGAAACTGAAACTGGACACGCAAAAGAGAATCGTAAAGAAGACGAGATGCTTCACTCTGCTCATTGTTAGCCTCCGATGGCAACCTGCAATTTTTATGGACCTTGGAGTCTTTTCAAAACACCACTATCCGAGTTCCAATGATTTCGGGATGTTGTTATGGCTATCAGGTACTATGCTGCGGGATTATACGATGCGAAACAAAGATTTCGTTTTAAAAAGATGCGATATATGAAAAACGGAATAAGCTTGGCGAGGGAGGATGTCAATTGGAAAATGCTAAGAATCAAATCGAAGAGATTGTGAACCGCGAAACACGCGCATGGGACACAAAAGATGTCGCGCTTTTGATGACGATCTTTCATCCTGACATGGTCTGGCCGTTCCCTCGAACGGCACAATCGCATGATCCGATGGATTGGGTAATGGTGCTGGGGCGATATGACTACGACCGTTGGAAAAACGGTTGGCAGCGGCTCTTCGATACTCACGACTTGCTCAACAACCACCGACAAATAAGAAAAATTGAAGTGTCAGCGGAAGGCGATGGCGCGTTCGCCGTAGTCGATGTCGACACGCTTTGGCGCGACAGGCAGGGAAACAACAATCATTGGAAGGGAAGAGTGTGCAAGGTGTACACGAAGCTGAATGATGAATGGAAACTCATTATGCACACCGGTGTCTTGGAATATTAGGCTGTCTCGTTCTTGTCCTCAGCCTTCTTGAAGCCATATGGACAATGACGGCAACCGCTCTGGCAGCAGTGTCCGCGCTTCAAGAGGTATGCGGCGGTGAAAACCATGTAAGGGCCGTCCCAGTAGTAGTCAGTGCCTTCGACGAGTTGGGGTGGTGTGGACATGCCAACTAGGGGCGAATCTCGATGGGCGTTCCGTTAGGAACGAGGCGCCAGATCTCTTCTATCTCTTCGTTCGTCACAGCTATACAGCCTTGCGTCCAATCGCGTACGCGATGCGCAGCACCGATCCAGCCGAAGTGGTTGGGAAGTCCATGAACCATGATCGCCCCGCCGGGATCTATGTTTTTTGTTTTTCCTTCGGCGATTTGAGCTGTGTTCGGATAAGAGACGTGCAGAGCCATGTGAAAAGCACTTTGTTCATTCCGGGAGTCAATAATATATTTTCCCTCTGGCGTTTTGTTGTCGCCCTGCTCCGTTTTCGCACCAACCGGTTGTCTGCCTAGCGCGATCTTGTAAGTCTTGAACGGCTTGCCGTCTCTTAACAGTTGCAGAGTGCGGTCTTTTTTTAGGACGAGCACACTGTCGGCTTTCGGTTCTAGTTTCTTGCTAGCAAATGAAACCACGCCGAAAAGAATCAATGCGGCAAACAGAGCTTTCCTCATCCATGCGCCTCAAGCGTAGTGACTTCTTCGGCAGCGTTGACCGGAATTCCGTTGCGGAATGTAACCGTCTTGCCTGAGATGGCGGGTACGCGGTCACCGGGCACGAGGATGCCGACCAGATTCAACGGATCGGCTGCGGCTACGGTGATTTCCGGCGCTTCGGCCGAGGTGGATAGGCCGAGGTTGCGCATCGCACGGAGTGAGTCGACAGCTTCAGGTAGCGCAAACTGCTCGCCGTGGAAGCCATTCACGAAACGTCCGCCGCGCACTTCGCCCCGGTCTTCCAGCCTGCGGAAGGTGATCAGCAGTTCGCGCCATTTCGGCAAGATGGATTCGCGGACCAGCAGTTCACGGAAGACCACGCCATAACGATCCAGCAACATGCGACAAGTGGCCTCAAGCATTTTGACTTGATCGACGGCATGATGCGGATGCAGTAGCGACCATCTTCCGGCGCTGTGGCGCGGTCTCGTGGTCTTGCCGCGGCCTTGTCCAGTGCGGCGTTTTGGATCGATCAGGGCGCGAAGATTATCGAAACCATCGGCCGTGACCAGGCCAGCGGCGACCAATTCCCAAAGCGCGGCCTCGATCTCAGACTTCAAGAGGTTAACTCCGCGAACGATGTCGGCGAAGAAAGATGCTCCGCGAGTACGCAAGAATTCAAGCACCAGTTTGGCCGACATCCCCAAACCAGTGGTGAATGTCGAATCCTCCGCAGAAGGTTCGCCCCGTTTTGAGGTCATCCACTCGGCTTCATCGCGAACAAAGAAAGTGATAGGCGCAACGCTGGTGGGAACTATGCGCCGAGTTCCTGTCGCGGATGTGTCGAGCGTTGCTGGATGCGGCGACAATCTTCCCCACCCGACAGCGCCAGTCAGGCAGAGATTATCCAGCGCCTCAGGGTCATAGCTTTGAACGCGACGCGCAAGAATCTGGCGCTCCCACGCGTTCGCCGGAATCTCAAAGCCCTGCATTTGTTTGATCACGTGCAGCAGGCCGCGTTCTCCGATGAGCTGAGTGCCCGGGGCAATGTGCTGCCACCGCGTGAGCCAGTTCATGAACGTGGCCGCTGGCACGGCTTCAACTTGTTTGCGCAAGGCGCCGAGCGTCAGCCTGTGAATTCGCGCAAGCAGACGGCGGTCACACCATTGGAGTTCCTCGCTTTTCTGTCGATTGTCTTGTTCATTCTCAAATTGCCCGCGAAGGATTGATCCAGTCGATTCCAACCTCAGCAGAGCTTTGTTGATCTCGCTTGCAGGGATGTGGAGCGTTTCGCTCAATCGTGATGCCGTAATCGGTCCAGCGTGCATCATCCATCCCGTAATCATGGCGAAGAGAGCGTCATCATGGGATGGCGCGGACTTCTCGGTACCTTCGGTGGGAGGTTCAAAGCGCGCATCGGGATAGATTGCGCCAAAGCTCTTCACTCTTTCGGCAGCTACCCAAAACACTGCATCCCCAACGGATGCTCGGGCCGCGCGGGAATCGATGACGAGCTTGGCGAAGTGGAAATCCCAAACGGTGTCGGGATCGGACTGGGCAATCGCGGGCAACTTCGCAGGCAATGCCACGAGTGTCTGCAGGACGTCATGGAGTTCATCGGCGTCGCGAACGTCCGGCCATGCCTCCTCCCGGACTTCGGCGATGGCGGCTGGATCGAGCCGTCCAATCTCGTTAAGCACAGCTTCGGGCAGAGTACGACGCATCTCGACAGCGCGCGCTCGCCGTTCTTCCAGCGGTGCGTCGTCAAGATAAGCGTAGGGATTTGCGTTCAGGATCTCGTGCGAAAACTGGGAAGGCACGGGTGTATCCACCGCGAGGACTTTGATGCTTCCGCTGTCCAAACCGCGGATGACGTCCTTCAATCCTTCTATGTCCATGGCTTCAGTGAGGACGTCCTTCATCACTTCATTCACCAGCGGATGGTCTGGGAACTCGATTGGGCCATCGATGTTTTCTTGGCAGGCGGCAACATC
Source organism: Acidobacteriaceae bacterium (assembly GCA_025462925.1). GTDB lineage: Bacteria > Acidobacteriota > Terriglobia > Terriglobales > Acidobacteriaceae > JAICLA01. Next base: position 14,446 of record JAOAPL010000098.1, on the reverse strand, counting down.
AGGGAAGACCGAGGCGAGCAGGTCATCAGAGCGCATGCGCAGGATCTGCGGCGGCACCTTGCGGCCATTGCGGAATCGCAGCAGTGCGAGTGCGCGGCCTGCATCCCATCGCCAGCGATTGGCGAAGATGGGCGAAGTGATCGACGCCTGTTTCAAGACGGCTTCGACTGATTCCACGCTGAGAAATTGGAAGACATCCTGCAGCGGAAAACTATGTTGTTCAGCCAGCGAGATATTCAATCCATTCTCGGTCGCTGCCGCTTGCAATTCGAAGTTGAAGGATGCGCAGAAGCGCTTCCGTAATGCGAGCCCCCAGGCTTTGTTGATCCGTCCCCCGAAAGGAGCATGGATCACGAGTTGCATCCCGCCTCCTTCGTCGAAGAAACGTTCGGCAATCACGGTCTTTTGTGTCGGAACCGCACGAAGAACGGCGCGCCCATTGACGATGTACTCGATTGTCTGTTCGGCAGCGGATTCGTCTAGTCCACACTCTTCGGCAAGCCATTGTTTGGTAGCCAATACCTCTGGATCTTTCGACCCGAGAACAAAACCGGGCGCGGTGTTCTGCGTCATGTCACTGATAATCTGCCGGATCTCGCCGATCTGCGCAGAGAGTTCCTGCGTTCGCGCAGGAGCTTCGCCTAGCCAGAAGGGAATCGTGGGTGCGGCGCCATGCGCGTCCTCGACGAGGACTCGGCCACTGGATTCCACCCGCCGGATGCGCCAGCTCGTGTTGCCCAGCTGCATGATGTCGCCGCGTGAAATCTCAACTGCGAAATCCTCGTGCACTGTACCCACAACCATTCCATCAGGTTCTGCGATCACGGTATAAAGAGCGGAGTCCGGAATCGCGCCGCCGTTGGTGATGGCGACCAAGCGCGCGCCGCGTCTCGGACGCAGTCTCTTGTTCACCTGGTCACGATGAAGGTATGCGCCGTAGCGTCCGCGCTTGGAGGCAATCCCCTCAGAGAGCATTTCGATGATCGAGTGATACTCGGCTTCGCTTAGGTTGCGATAGGGATAAGCGCGGCGAAGTACGCGAAAGAGATCGTCTTCAATCCATGCATCGTCGAAGTCCGTATCGGAACTTGATGTCTTCTGCGCGGCGCACATTGCGACGATCTGTTGCGCGAGGATGTCGAGTGGAGCATCGGGAACCCAGAGGCGGTCGAGTTCTCCGCGACGAATACTTCGAACCAGCGCTGCGCACTCGACAAGTTCATCGCGGGTGCTGGCAAAGATTCGTCCCTTGGGGATGGCTCCGCGCCAGTGTCCTGAGCGGCCCACCCGTTGCAGCGCAACGCCGATCGATTTCGGCGAACCGATATGGCAGACGAGGTCAACAAACCCGATGTCTATGCCGAGTTCGAGCGAGGCAGTGGCGACCAGGACCTTGATCTCGCCTTCCTTCAACTTTCGTTCCGCGGTCAGCCGCAATTTTCGCGATAGCGACCCGTGATGTGCGCCGACAACATCCTCGCCCAGCCGTTCGGCCAGATGATGAGCAAGCCGCTCAGCGTGTGCACGAGTATTCACGAAGACGAGCGTTGAGCGATGCTGTTCAACCAACTCAACGAGCCGGTCGTAAATGTCATCCCACATCTCATTCGTGGTGATGGGACCGAGTTCACCCTTAGGGACTTCGACAGCCAGGTCCATCTCGCGCTTATGTCCGACGTTCACGATGACTGGGGCAGAACGACGCTCGTCCACTCCGGTCAAAAACTCGGCGACGAGCTCAATAGGTTTTTGGGTCGCGGAAAGCCCGATGCGGACTGGACGACACTGGGAGAGTATTTCCAATCGCTCCAGCGAGAGAGCAAGATGGGCTCCGCGTTTGTCATCGGCAACGGCATGAATCTCATCGACGATAATCGTTTCCACGTCTCGCAAAATCGCGCGGCTCTTCTCAGCAGTGAGCAGGATGTAAAGCGATTCCGGTGTAGTGACCAGAATGTGCGGAGGCCGCTTCAGCATTTGTCGGCGCTCGGCTGGCAGTGTGTCGCCGGTGCGGACCATAGTCCGAATCTCCGGCATCAGCAGACCACGGTCGGAGGCGAGCTGCATGATCTCGCGCAATGGGCCTTCAAGGTTTTTCTGGATGTCATTTCCCAGCGCCTTCAATGGCGAGACATACAGGACCTCAGTGCGATCCGTCAGTTCACCAGCCAGCGATTTCCTGATCAGGCGATCAATGCAGGCCAAAAACGCGGCAAGAGTCTTTCCCGAACCGGTCGGAGCGGAGATCAAAGTAGTCCGGCGTGCGAGAATGTGCGGCCAGCCTTGTTCCTGTGGCTCAGTGGGCGTGCCGAACTTGGTGACAAACCACTCCTGCACGATGGGATGCGCCCACTCGAGAGAGGCCGGGATCGTCAAATCTGAGGTCAAAACCGCCATGTAGATTGGATTCTACTGTGGAACCAGAGTTTCGCAAAATGTTCGCCTAAGCTGGAGTCCAAAAATGCATCATTTACAATCGTCCGCATGAGCAAAGCGCGCGCAAAAAAAATAAAACTTATCCTCTTCGATGTCGATGGCGTTCTTACGGACGGAACAATCTGGCTCTTTCCCACCCCGCAGGGCGTGGAACAGAGCAGCAAGACGTCGCAGATCGCCGCCGCTGCCGGGCACTCAGGTTACGGGATTGCCAGCTCCACGATGATCGAAGCCAAAGGTTTCCATGCGCACGATGGTATCGCCATCAGCCTTGCCCGCTTGGCCGGTCTCAAGACGGGTCTGGTCACCAAACGCATTTCCGAGACTGTGGCCTTGCGCGCACGCGATTTAAAGATAACTCACGTTTTTCAAGGACAAGCGGACAAGACCCAGGCCCTGGACAAGATACTCGAGATCGAGAAGCTGACGGAATCCGAAGTCGCTTTCGTTGGCGACGATCTTGTAGATCTTCCCGTCATGCGGCGTTGTGGCTTGGCCGTGGCGGTTGCGAATGCCCGTGAGCAGGTGAAAGAGGAAGCGCACTTCATCACCAAGCATCGAGGCGGAGAGGGCGCGGCCAGAGATGCGGTTGAGTTCATATTAAAAGCGCAGAACCGCCTCGATGAAATCATCGACCAGTACATTGCCAGCCGGCCAGCGGTGCAGAAAGCCGTACCTTCCGAGTAGCACCCTGATGCACAGCCAAAAACAGAAAGGCCCACCGTTGCCGGTAGGCCTTTTCCCCCAAGAGGGCGGAGGGAGTGCTCCGCCACTGCAATCATGCTAAGTCTCACTTCATGACACTATTGCCGTAAACCCTGATACCCACCAGAAGTTGCGGCGGTCGCGCCATTTTTAGAATATCGCATTGCGATACTCTGGATTCGAAGGCTACCACAGCCTTCTACTCTGGAAAAGAAAAAAGAGAAGAACAAAAAGAAAGGACCCACCGGAGTGGATCCTTTCTTTTTCCCTAAGTCACGGACAGAGGAGGTCCGTTTTACCCGTTTCGTCGCGCCGAACCGGGCAGCTTTAATTGTTTAGACACCTTTGCGCGAAAAAAGTTAACAAAAATGCCCGGCTAAAGCGTCAATTTTACGTCGTTTTTACACGCGCTAATTGATAGCCAATGGCTTCGATTCCATGAGTGCTACAAAGCGCGGGTCCTTGCGCACTGGCGCGAACTCTGCTTCTTTGTAGACATTGTTGATGCCCGGGAACCCATCTTCCATTGCTTTGCGAAGGTAAAGCAGGCAATGTTCTGTATCGCCATGGCTGGCAAAAGTCCTGGCAATCACGTAGTTGTAGTGCGCACGGTCAGCCGGGGAACCCAGCTGGGCGGTTACGCCTATGCTGGAATGCCGATTGAATACTTCCGGATCAATGTCCATCGCGCGGGTGTACTCGCGTGCAGCTTTTTCATAATCCTTCCGCGCGAAAAGCGCTGTTCCCAGATTACTGTGAAAACTGGCGGAGTCATCGCGCAGTTGGATGGCTTTGGAATACGACTTCGCCGCCTTGCCGTAATTGCGCTTCACGTAATAGATCACGCCCAGGTTATTGTGCGCATCCGCATATTTCTTGTCGAGCTTGATCGCACGTTCAAAGCTTTTCTTGGCTTCTACATAGCGCAACATCTGCAGCTCGGCGATGCCGGCCTTGTTCTGCAGCGCGGCAGTGTCCTTCTTCATCATTGCCGCGCGATAGTAATCGAGGGAATCGGCATAGTTCTTCTGGCCGCGAAGTTCGTCGGCACGGATTTCCAATTCCCCCACTGAAAGATCCTCAGGAGGCGGGGGGACACGGCGCAATTGTTCGGGCGCCTGCACCACATTGTCTGGTACGAACGGATCAAGTTTTTTGGTTTGGGTGTCCTGGCCGAGTAGCGGGATTGCGACCAGCGACGAGAGGAATAACGTTGCTAACGGGGCCCAGGTCATGGAGTCCTCCGAGTTGGCTTTCGCCGCATCCGTCCGGCCCGACTTCAATTATTGAGGTGTGCGAGTCGGAGGCGGATTCTGCTTTTCTGAATCCTTGTTCTTGTTTTTGTCGTCCTTAAAAGCTCCAAATATCTTGCCGAAGAAACCCTTCTTTTTCTGGTTGGGATCCTCGGGTTGATTGGTCTGAGCGTTTTGCGCAGGCTGTTGCCTTTGCTGCTGCTGATTAATATTAGACACCGCAGGAGGCGGCAAAGGTTTCGGCCCCAAGCCAAATAGTTTGGAGAAGAACCCTCGCTGGTCCGCCGAGGTCTGGTCACAGGTCTCTTGGGGTTCTGTACCCAGGATAAAAGCTGCGTTGTAATCGTCCGGGCAGGTGGCCGTGGCGATACGATTCGTCAGCTTGTCCAGATTCAGATTCACCACTCCATCGGGCGGCGTGAACGGCTTTACGTCGCGATAGGCAGGTAGCTGGATGGCGCGCTTCATGAACTCTGTCCAGATAGGTGCGGCTGTCCGGTTGCCCTCCTGCTTCAAATCGCTGTAGTCGTCATATCCAACCCACACCACACAGAGCAGGTTGCTCGTGTACCCCGCAAACCAGGCATCATGCGAAGTCCCCGTCTTTCCAGCTGCCGGTACGGTAAACCCTCGTTGGTGGACAGCAGTCGCAGTGCCGTTGTCGATCACGCCTTGCAGCATGCTGGTCATTACGTACGCCACACGCGGATCCATGATGGGTTTCTTCTCATTCTTGAAGTCCTCAATGACCTCGCCCTGCGCGTTGCGGATGGACGAGATCATGATCGGCGAAGACCATATCCCATTGTTCGCGAAAGCAGTGTACGCGCCGGCCATTTCCAGCGGCGTAGCGTCATATGCTCCCAGCGCCATTGCCGGAGTAGCCTTCACACCCTTGATGCCCGCGGCCTGCGCTAGTTCCGCTACTTTGTCATAGCCAACCTGTTCGGCGATACGCACCGTGGCATTGTTCAAAGAATGCGCAAGCGCAAACCGGGCCGTTACAACTTCGTTGTACTTGTCCTGGTAGTTGCGAGGCTCATAGATCTGGTCGTCAAAAAGGAATGTGGTCGGGGTGTTGTCCACCATCGACGCCGGAGTGAACACGGGTTGCTGTCCGTTCAATGCCGTGTTGATGGCCGTTGCAAAGACGAACGGCTTGAAGATGGAACCCGTCGGACGCTTTGCTGCCGCATGGTTCAATTGACTGAATCCATAGTTGCGGCCTCCCACCATGGCGAGAACCTCGCCGGTTTGCGGGTTCATTGCAACCAGCGCGACTTGCGGAATAGGGCCAGCCTTGACGATAGTCTCGGCCTTAGCGTTCTTTCCCTTGCCGGCGAGAACCTTACGGCGTCGCGACTTATAGATCAGATCGTCGATTTCCTTGATTCCGACCTCGACCGCCTCTGCTGCCGCACGCTGCAATTCGGGATCGAGAGTGGTGTAGATGCGCAGCCCGTCCTCATTCAATTGCTCTTCCGTGTACCTCTGAAGCAGTCCGTCCTTCAGCAAATCGACGAAATAAGGCGCGTCACTGGCTTCAACATTCGGAGTGCTTAGGTTCAGGCCAGCAGCTTTGGCCTTGTCGGCTTCGTCCCGGCTGATGGCACCGGTCTCCACCATGCTGTTCAATACGACATTGCGCCGGGTCAGCGCCGCTTCCTTATTGCGATAAGGATTGAAATAATTCGGACGTTGAATGATCCCCGCCAACAATGCCGATTCTGGCAGCGTCAAGTTCTTCACATCTTTATTGAAGTAAGCCTGGGCGGCTTCTCCGAGTCCATTGATGGTGAACGAGCCGCGCTGTCCCATGTAGATCTGGTTGGCGTAGAACTCGAAGATCTGCTTCTTCGAAAAGCGCTGCTCCAGTTCAATGGCGATCATCATTTCAGAGAGCTTGCGCGTGTAGGTTTTTTCCGGGGTGAGAAAGAATCCGCGCGAGATCTGCATGGTCAGGGTAGAGCCGCCCTCAGCCCTCCGCCGGGATTGCAGGTCACGCAGCCCAGCCTGAAGAAATCGCCAATAATTGATGCCGCTATGCTGGAAAAACCGGCGGTCTTCGATCGCGATGACCGCATTCACCAACGAGGTAGGCAAGTCGTCATAAGTGATCAGGCGGCGCTTTGAGCGTTGCTGGTTATCGAAGAGACCAGTAACGAGCTGGGGTTCCAGTTCGTACTCGGAAATGGAATCGCCCTTATCAAGGGACGAGATGCCTTGAACGGCATCGCCGTTGAATTTGATAAGAGCGTTTTCCGGACTGTGAAACGATTCCGGGCCCGGCTTGATCTTGATGCCCTGGCTCACCAACTGGTAGGTGCCCAGCTTGGATTCGCCTTTTTCCGTCTCTTCCGAATAGCCTGCCCGACGCAACTGTGAAGCCACTTCCTCGCGCGTTGTCTTGTAGCCAGGCATCAGCACGCGAGGCGTCGCATAGATCTTCGACGCATTGGCGAAGACGGGGCCGCTCATCCGCTGGTCGATGAGCTTTTGATATTTGACGTAATAAAAGGCAAACACGCCCAGCATCAGCGTGCACAGGATGATGAACGTGGCCACTCCTGCCCGAAGTACGGGATCAGAGACGTGGAAACGGCCTTTCTTGCCTTTAGGGATTCTGAGTTTAATTGCCACAGTCGGTTGGCGGAGATTCCGTCCTTATTAGAGAATACTATTTTAGACGCAGACGGAGTGGCACGCGTAGGTACAAAAATTCTGCAAAGCTGGCCAGAGCTTAGTTTCCACCCTTTTGTTGTTGCGCTGCCTCAGCGCCCTTAGCCTTGTCCCTGCTGGTCGGGTTGAACTGCAAGGTCAACTTCTTGCCATTGATCAGATCCACAACCACGGTGTAATCGGCTGAAATCTCAAGAGGGCCTTCGCGGCTGATCTTAATGTCCTCTGGATTCACCGGTACGTCTAATTCTTTAGCCTTTTTTACTACTTCTTCGTGAATCTGGTCATCGCTGCGACCGCCCGTAGCTGCAAATTTAGCGATGGTCACGAGGGAATCCTGGAATTGGTAATTCGCCAGGTAAATGGGAACGAGCGTCCACCCCATATAGACGGCAACCAGAAAAACCAGCAAGCTGACTAATTTTTTGACTCGACCCATAGTTGGGGACCCGCCGTTTCTTGCTTCGGCTCCAGCGATTTACTGCTGTTTTATAGCGGCCTGAAAAACCTCTGCAATTCCGGCGATATTAGCATCCTGAGACTCACGTGTCGAGCGCCGCACCAGCTCAACTTTGCCCTCGGAAACTTTCTTGCCAACATTGATCCGGAACGGGATTCCCACCAGGTCAGCATCTTTAAACTTCACTCCGGGACGCTCGTCGCGATCGTCGAGCAGGACGTCGTAGCCCGCCTCCTCTAACTCCTTCGCGATCTGCTCTGCCGCCGACATCAGCGCTGCATCCCCGACATTGGTTACAACAATTACCACATCGAACGGTGCTATTGAGGGCGGCAAAGCGAAGCCGTTCTCGTCATTGCTCTGCTCGATCGCCGAAGTGAGAATCCGCTCGATGCCGATCCCGTAACAGCCCATAATCGGCGTTACTTCTTTTCCGTCCTTATCAAGCACGCGAGCGCCCATCGACTCGGCGTACTTGTAACCGAGCTTGAAAATGTGTCCGATCTCAACGGCTTTGGCGACTTTGAGCGGCGCTCCGCAATTCGGACAGCCTTCGCCCTCAGAGGCGCTGCGCAGGTCGACCCAATTTGTGACAGGGAAGTCGCGTTCCGGTGTCACATTTTTCAGGTGATAGTTCTCTTTGTTCGCGCCAGCAATCAAGTTCTTGCGTCCCTTGAGGGCTGCATCGACGATGATCAGCACGCCTTTGGCATTAGCGATATTGATTGGACCAAGGTATCCGGCAGGAGAGGCAAATACCTGCTCGATCTCCTCCGAATGCATCGGACGAAAGTCCTTGCCGCCAATCGCGGAAGAAAACTTGGCCTCATTCAGCATGTGATCGCCACGCATGAAAACGACTACCGGTATGTTCTTTGCCTGACCAGATTTAGTGTCAGTTTCTGTCGCCGTGTAAGCCAACGTCTTCATTTTCTGCTTCGGGGAAACGCCCAGAAATTTCGCAACGTCCTCGATAGTCTTCATCCCGGGTGTTTCCACAAGCTCCGGTTTGCCGTCTCCAGTCGCGGCCAGCTCTTCGACAATGTCCAGCTTGGAAGTGGCCTTTTCAAGGTTCGCGGCATATCCGCATTTGGCGCAGTATGCGACCATGTCTTCGCCCGCTTCCGTGAAGACCATGAATTCATGCGATATGGAACCGCCCATCGCGCCGGAGTGCGCTTCCACGGCCATGTACTTCAATCCGCAACGGTCAAAGATGCGGCAATAAACGTCGTAGTGCTTCTTGTAAGAGATGTCGAGCGCGTCCGCGTCGATGTCGAAGGAATAAGAATCCTTCATGGTGAACTGGCGCGTGCGCAGCAAGCCGCTCTTGGGCCGCTGTTCATCGCGAAACTTGTTTTGGATCTGATACCAGATCTGCGGAAGCTGCTTGTAGCTGCGCAGTTCCTTGCGCGCAATCTCCGTCATGACCTCTTCGTGCGTCATGCCCAAGGCAAGGTCACGCCCACTGCGGTCTTTCAGGCGGAACATGTTGTCGCCCATCACCGACCAACGTCCGCTGGCCTCCCAGATTTCGCGCGGATGAATCGCGGGCAGCAGGAATTCCTGGCCGATGGTATCCATCTCCTCGCGGACGATGTTGATGATCTTTTCCATCGACCGCTGGCCGAGAAAAAGATAGGAGTATATGCCCGCTGCCAACTGGCGGATGTATCCGGCACGGACGAGGAACTTGTGGCTCGGGACCTCGGCATCAGCCGGGGCCTCGCGGAGTGTGGGGATGAACAGTTTTGACCAACGACGCATAGATGATTTCCGGAAGAAAGCGGGAATTAGAGATTGTAATTGATGAGGGTGATATTGGGGTCGGCGTCAGCCATAAACGTCTTGTTAACCGGGGATGGGGATCGGCTTCGAAAACGCCATCTTAACCGCGGGCCTGACGAGGTAAACAACGATTAGAACAGAAATAACAAAACCGAGAAGTTCATGTTGAATGAGTGAGACCAAGCCAGCGGCACCATAGAGCAACACCGTTATTTTCCGTGCCCACTCTCTTCGCAGGTCTAACGCGAGAGCCATCCATATAGCAACACAGCCGAGTGAGACATAGAATAGAACAAGCCCAATCATGATGCACCATGCGGCTATCATCTTAATGACACTCAAGCTGTTCACTTGTGGCGCGAGCCGGATTATCTGTTTAGACCACTCGTAGGCTTTGCTGAACATTTCCAATGAGCCGAATCCGACTAGAGCCGCAACCCAGCCTAGCAGCCGTGGCTGATTACCTTCAACATCTCTCCATCCCTTCGAGATTGCTTCGAGGCGAGGTCTAATTTGCTTATACGCGAATGCGAAAAGAGCTAATGCTCCCAGAAGCTCTGCCGCGTGTTCAGCAACTGATGTTGTCTCCATCGATTAAAGAGAATCCTGTCCTGAGGCGTAGCATGTTAACCAGTAGTTTCTGATGTAGCAAGTTGCTTAATAGGGCCGCCAAAATCCTACTTCATCTCCACTTTATTGCCGTCGGCTCCCTCGGCAATGTAGATCTTTGCCGCGCCGCCGGTCTTAATACCATTTTGTTCAAAACATTCCTTGATACGTCTGCGAAGCTGGCGGCTAACACGATACTGCTGGCCAGGCTTCACCTTCGCCAACATCAAGTATTCGACTTCAGTTCCGGTGACTCGCTCAATGCCCGGCACTTCGGGTTCGGCGACCATCGCTTCGTGATATTCCGGGTCGCTGTAGACCTCTTCTCCCATTTCCTTCAGCAACTTGATCACGCGGTCGCTGTTCTCGTTGTAGTCAGTGATTACATGAAGCGATATTTGCGCCCAGTCGCGAGTGAGATTTGAAACGACTTTGATCTCACTATTGGGAACGTTGTGAAGAGTGCCGTCGCCGTCGCGCAGCAGTGTTCGCCGCAAGGTCATCGATTCAACGGTACCGCTGACGCCGGCCAGTTTCACTACATCTCCGATGTCGTACTGGTTCTCAAACAAAATGAAAAATCCGTTGATGACATCTTTCACCAGCGTCTGCGCTCCGAAGCCGATGGCCAGCCCGACGATTCCTGCGCTGGCGAGGATAGGTTTCATGTCCACGCCGAAGAGCGGAAGCACCTGCATTGCGGCCAGAAAATAGATGAGGACTGCGCCGACGCTGGCGATGATGCTGGAGAGCGTACGCAATTGTTGGCCGCGCAATCCACCCGTGACGGGTTGGTTCTTGCTGTAATCCTCCAAGCGCCGTGTGACCACTTCAAGCAATCGCAACAGGATCGCCGCGATGATTAGCACTACCAGCAGTTTGGGCGCATCTTTCCTGGCCCAGGCGGCGATGTCGCCGCGCCAGTCGGTCAGGATGTTCTCGATGAGTTCTCCCTTGGCTTGAAATATGCTCTCTAACATTCGTCAGGTGTGTCCTTTGGCGGATTATAACAATTCACTTCAGCGCAGCTAGTCGCGTCAAGCGGATATAATCAGCTCAAATCCCATTCGCATCCGCGTATCTGAGGCCTTGTGCAGAAAAAACTCTTTGCGGTTGGATCTCTTCTCTTCCTGTTGTTGCCTTTCGGCCACCCTTTAGCGCAAACCACGGCCGTTCCTCGTCCGGCACCGCCGGTGCCGGCTTCCAGGCCCGCGACGACTAATCCTACTGATGCGCAATTCGGTCAGCAGCGTAATGCTCAACCTGATCCCGATGAGGTAAAGCGCGAGAAGGATATGGAAAAGGCCCGGAACAAAGAACGCTTTGCTTCCTTAAAAAAGGACACGGATCAACTGCTTGCACTCGCGACGGAACTAAAGAAGAGTGTGGACGAAGCCAGCGAAAACACGTTGTCGCTCGAAGTCATCCACAAGACGGAAGAAGTCGAGAAGTTGGCGAAAAAAGTCCGCGAGAAAATGAAAGCGAATTGAGCTACTGCTTCAACCGTTTCTCTTCATAATTGCGCCACCGTCAACTTCACGTCCGAATGCTTCCATGCATCGGCAAACTGGCGATTGACGAATTGGGCGTCGTAATCTTTCTTCTCCATTTTGAGCGCTTCACGCAGTCCGAATAACGAACGTGCGTTCCGCGGGTTCCTGTCCAGATCGGCGCGAAAGACCTTCTCCGCTTCCATGGCATTGCCACTTCTCAACAGCGCTCCGCCCAACGATTCCCGGACGGGGAAGAACCAATCCGGGGGCTCACCGTATTTCAAGTTGTCCTGGATAGTAACGGCATCCTGCAAGAGAGGAATGGCTTTGGCGTTGTTGTTCTGCGCAATGGCGATCTTCGCCGAGAGCACGTCATCCGCGATCTTCAGTACGTCCTTAGTCTTGTTGTTAAACGGCATGGAGAAGATGGCATCGGCTGGCGTATTGTTTTCGGCGGTTACAACGAATTGGCGCTCCTTTTCAGCCTCAGGCACCTTGCCTTTGGCGGCGAAGGCCATGCCGCGGGCGTAATGCCAAAAAGTAGTCACAGTTTTCATCTGCGGGTCCGGTGCAGGTAAGTTAAGAATGTCGTCCCATCGCTCAAACCGCGCGAGAACTGCTCCAGGGATCGCCATAAAGCCTTCCAGCGGAGGCATATCTTTCACGTGTGGTCCCACGTGCGCAGCCAATTTATCCGCCGCCTGCCTCGAATCTGTATACCGGCCTTCCATGCTCGCCGCCCAGGCGATGAAATGCAGGTTATGGCTGTAATACATCATCGGATATATGCCCTGCACTCCGCTGGCCTGTATGTAAGCTTCGTCAGCCTTGGCCGCTTGATCGTTTGTGCGCCTGGCGGCATCGTATTCACCGGTGCGGACATAAATATGCGCAGGCATGTGGACTATGTGCCCAGCGGAAGGCGCCAGTGACGCCAACTTGTTCGCGCCTGCAAGTCCCCGCTCGGGATTGGGCGAAGCTTCCACCGCGTGAAGGTAATAGTGGATGGCGCCCATGTGATTGGGATCGCGCTTCATGACCGATTCCAGCACGCTCGTGATCTCGGGCGTTCCTTCCCAGGGAGTGCCATCGTTGTGCCAAAGTCCCCAGGGATTCAGGTCCATGATGCTTTCGGCGTACAGGGTTGCAGCATCAAGATCGTCCGGATACTCCTGCGAGACCGAACGCATGGCATCGCGATAATTGTTCGAAAGCCGCTTCAGATCAGGGTTCGCCTGATTGCTGTACCGCTGTGCGAGTGCGCTGATGTAAGCCTGTTCGCTGGCTGACGCATGTGCGGCAAGGGACTGCGCCTTTGTGATGGCGTCGTATGCTGCCTTTTCCCGCTCTTCATCCACTGGCAAGTTGTAGTTAGGGCCAACCGCGTAGGCGATTCCCCAATAAGCCATCGCCAGATTTGGATCGGCTGCGGCAGCACGCTTGAATGAGCGCACGGCTTCGTCGTGATTGAAAGCATAGATGAGCCGAAATCCTTCGTCGAAGAGCTGCTGCGCGCGGACGTTCTGCGTGGTCACAGGATGATGCATCGTGCCGAGTCCGCTGGTGAATGAGGTCATACCGGCGGAAGGCGTAGTCGAGGGCGCTGCGGCTGGATGGGAGTGTGATGGTTGGGGTTGTTGCTGGGCGAATCCGAAGGTGCAAACGCAAAGGACAATGATGAGAATCGAAAGGGCTTTCTTCATGGAAGATTCTCCTTACATGCTATTCAGTTGTGGGCGGAGCTGAAGCTCTCCGACTTCAGGATTATAGTTTGCGGAACGCTGTCAATAGAAGCGGACAAGAAAAAACGCCGTCCAGAGCTGGACGGCGTTCGAGGTCTGTAGCTGATTGCAGTTTTAGTGTGCAGCTACGGCGACAGGCCGTTTCGCAGTTTCTGTTCCGATACGCATTCCGTAGAAAGAACGCCATACGAAAACAACTGAAATCGCGAAGAACAGAGCGGAAAGACCGTGAGCGACGTTCGCGCCCTGATCGGCGGTGAGCTTCACCGCGAGTTCCACGGCGAGCAAACCAAACAGAGTCGTGAACTTGATCACAGGATTCAAGGCCACGGAAGAGGTGTCCTTGAATGGATCGCCGACTGTGTCACCAACAACGGTGGCGTCGTGCAGCGGAGTGCCTTTCTGTTTCAGCTGGGTCTCAACCACTTTCTTGGCGTTGTCCCATGCTCCACCGGCGTTTGCCATGAAGATTGCCTGGTACAAGCCGAAGATGGCGATTGAGATCAGGTAGCCGATGAAGAAGAACGGCTCCACGAACGCAAACGCCAACGTCGAAAAGAAGACTGTCAAGAAGATGTTGAACATGCCCTTCTGCGCGTACTGGGTGCAGATCTGGACGACCTTCTTGCTGTCTTCCACCGAGGCTTTTTCAACGCCCTCAAGCTTGATATTCGCCTTGATGTATTCGACTGCGCGATACGCGCCGGTGGTGACTGCCTGCATTGAAGCGCCGGTGAACCAATAGATGATCGCGCCGCCGGTGATCAACCCGAGCATGAACGGAGCGTGCAGGATTGAGAGATTTTCCATGTTCGTGGTGAGGCCATGGGTGAGCGCCATGATGATGGAGAAGATCATGGTGGTGGCTCCGACCACGGCGGTTCCAATCAGAACCGGTTTCGCCGTCGCTTTGAAAGTGTTGCCGGCACCATCGTTTTCTTCGAGCAAATGCTTTGCGCGCTCGAAGTTGGCGGTGACCTTGAAGTCCTTGAGCAATTCACCCTTGATGTTCGGAACCTGTTCGATCAACGAGAGCTCGTAAACCGATTGTGCATTGTCAGTGACCGGGCCGTAGGAATCGACCGCGATGGTGACAGGCCCCATGCCGAGGAATCCGAATGCCACCAGACCGAATGCGAATACGGCGGGCGCGAGCATGATGCTGCCCACTCCCATGGTGCTGAAGATGAAGGCTATCGACATCAAGCCAACGATGCTCAATCCCAACCAATATCCGGAGAAGTTACCGGCAACAAGACCGGAGAGAATGTTCAGCGATGC